>DAIDIM010000121.1 GCA_027459365.1 Chlamydiota bacterium | reverse complement strand
AGAATAGGGAGGAGCGATGGCGTTTTTATAGACGACATTGAGCTCTGGAAGTGCTTTTGGAAGTCTTGTAGGTACAGTGACATCACTTTCGACGATCTCGAGATGCCCTGTCGCAATGGCGTTTTTGAGATCGCCCTGAATTTTAAGATTACCATTTCCTTCTGTTGTGATGAGATCAAGGGTTGCGATGTTAAAGCGGGAAAAATCGACATCGAATTTGAATGGAAAATCAACAAGTGGGAGAAGATCTATCTGCCCGATTGCATTGAAACTCCCTTTGCTTTGCGCGTCGGAGGCAGTCAATTTTCTTAAATTTAGCGTTGCCCCATCTCCGGTAAAATGGGCTGTGATATTTTGCAGTTCTGTCCCTGTGAAATAGTTTTGATAGAAACCATTTTGGAAATCACATTTTCCAGAAAGATGTGGGTGTTCTAACGTATTGCTCATTTTGAAATCGCAAAGGCAATTTCCTTCGAGCCGATGTGTTCCGAGATTGAAAAAGTCGAGAAACTCTTCAATGGGGCCATTTAAAAAAAAGTGTCCAGAAAATTTTTGATCATAGAGTAGCTTTGCTGTGCGGTTGCGCATCTCCAAGTGAATGGGAATACTCAAATCAAGTGTCGATAAGGGCTTATCACGAACCATCAGTTTGCCCTTGACCTTGAGTCGATCGTGGCTAAATTCACTTTCCAAATTCCCTTCTGCATTGAGGGGATCAAGCTGGCCAAGGACACTCATTTCCAAATTTTCAAAATTCATTCTGAGAGTCCCCTTCAGCTCTTTCCCTTTTTCTTTGGCAAGCAAGTCGAGATTAAAAAGCCCCTCGATTTCAACATCGAGTGGGTTTAAGGAGAGAAAATCGATCGGAAGGCGTCGAATTTGCAAAGTTGCCATCGATTGTTCATCATTTTCCTCTAATTCTGCTCGAATCGATGCATCTGCAACGATAAGAGAAAAATCTTTCAAGCGTGTGATTTCTGGTGTCATTACAAATTGGGTAGGGTTTTTTAGAAAAACGGGATGGTTGAAGAACGTTCCACTCACATTTTGTAGAGTAATGAGAAGATTTTGGCGAAAGTTCCAAGTACCGTTGAGATCCAAAATTAGGGGATGGTGCCACTGTCCATTGATTACCAAAGAATATGGCCAATTTTCTCCTTCGGTATCAGTTTCAAAACTTGCCTCCTCAACTTTCAGATTCTTCCACTGTCCTTGACGAATATCGCCGACAATATTGCCATGAAAACCATCGTGCAGGTCAGAGTATATTTTGATCTCTTTTGCTGAAAAATTTTCAAAATGTGCATCTGTCACAATTGCATCAAGGAAAATCTCTTTCGCATTCCAGTCAATCATCCCTTTTGCCCTCCCATAATAATCGGGAAAGAGTTCGTGAAGCTGATTAAGTGTAAAAGTGCCTTTAAGATGAACACTTTCATCAATTCCTAGCTCTCCTTTTGCCTCCATTGCGGGAGATACAAGATCAATTTTTGGGAAAAATATTCCCCCTTTATCCCATGTAAAGGAGGATCCAACCTTCCAAGCCAGATCTCGATACGTCGCATTTGTTGTTGTTATCCCCTCCATTTTTCCATTTGCAAACAGTGCATTGATATCGCCATTTGCATTTGTAATTTTTTCATCGCGATACTCAAAATAGGGAGCGCGCCAATTGGCTTTGATATGTATTCCCGACATGTCTTGAGTTGCTTCCATATTTGCAAAAACGCGCGTTATATAATCTGATTGAATTTGAATTCTACTATGATTGATTTTCCCGTCGACTATATCTCCCGTTGCCCGCATTGAAGCAACATCTGACTCAAGGCGGATTCTTGAAAATTTCCATGAGGAGTCTCGATTGCGTTGAAATCTGCTTGATAGCGACCAACTTCTCTCTAAAAAGGGGTTGTTTGATTGGGGGAAAATCTTCCCATCAGCTCGAAAATTCATTACATGCGCTTTATTTTCAATGACTGAAAATGAGCCTTGTACCGTGCTTAAAATATCATCAAATAAAGCGGCATTTGTTAATTGAAAATCATCGATAATTAATATAAATCGTTTTGAAATTGAAATCGGCGGCTGCGTGCTTTCTTTTAAAGTCCAGCGAACTTGATCCCCTTTAAACTCTTTAAAGACAATTTCCCCTTTAAGTAGGCGCAAGAATGAAAAGTTTGCGAGCACCTTCCCGAAATGGAGTTCAAAATCGGGTGCGCTCACTGTAACCCCTTTTAATTCAATGCGAGGGAAGGCGCTTTCGATGCTTTCTATATTGATATCCCATCCCGATTGTTGAAGACTCTCTTTAAAAAGGGAAAGGGCCCGATTTTGAACAATGCGACTATGAATTATTCCATCGGCAATGGCGATGAGTACAAGAATGAGAACAAGGGCAAAAATTATTTTCTTCATAAGGAGCTGTACCTAAAATGATTGTCCTACAGATGTATAGATTTGGTATTTCGGATCGAGTTCCTCTCTCCGATCGAGCGGAAATCCAATGTCGAAGCGGAAAGGGCCAAAAGAGGCAAAGTAGATACGCAATCCGATTCCAATGGATTTAAACCATTTTGCATCGATTGTTGGAATAGTCCTGTTTGTAACAGTTCCACAATCAAAGAAAGGGACAACTCCTACGTTTTCATGCGCGCGTACTCGGATTTCAGTGCTTGTAAAAATACACGATCTACCACCAAGCGGCCGATGACTTTTATTTACAGGACTTACCGTCTGATATTTATACCCACGTAATTCATCTTCGGATCCTCCTAAGAACAGTTTCGGTAAAGGGACATTGTCTCTTGCGGTTCCTGCAATCGAGCCAAGTTGCCATCGAAAGGCGAGGATGAATGTCTTAGAGCAAGACAGTGGAAAATAGTGCGTTGCAGTGAATCGCTGTTTTACAAAATGGATTTTGCTTTCGCGTATGGATTGATAGGGGGTGATAGAATAGGCAACCGAAAAGCCCCTCTTTGGATCGAGGGGATCTTCAACTGTATCATATTTTGCAAAAAAAGGCATTCCTAAAAGAAAGTAAAAACCATTTGTAGCGCTCATATCAACATCGATGTAATCCGCTTTTAAGCCAACAGAAATAAAGCCATCTATTCCCATCACTCGATCGATATAGTTAGCTAATCGATACGAATCTGCGTGATAGGCAAAAATTTTCTCATGATTTGCCTCAAAAAGGGCCCGATAAGTTTGATCAAAACGGTAAAAATCGGGATTTTTAAATGTAATATTTGCAGTTGCCGATTTTTGTGCATACTCAAGGAGGATACTCATCGTTTCTCCCATGCCGCCAAAATTGCGGTTTGTCCATGTAATATTGCCTCCAAAGCCATTGACTGTCGCATAAAAAGCACCAAAAGTGAATTTTCTGAATTTCGCCTCAGCAACGCGCATATTGATGGGGATCTCTCCCATCTCATCCACTTTCTCTCCATGTGTAATGACAACCGAGCTAAATAACTCTGTTTTGATCAAACGTTTTTGCGTCTCAATCAGTAAATCGCTATTGAAAATATCTCCCTCATGCCACGCAAGTTTTTTTTCAAGCAAGCGGGGATTCAGATTTTTCACACCAAAATAGATAACAGGACCAAATTTTGTTAATGGCCCTTCATTCAAACAGGAATCTGCTCTTACCGTGTGATCTTTCATATCCACCTCGACGCGCCGCTTCACGAATTTAGCGAGTGGATAACCGCACTTGGAAAGATCGTCGAGTGCTTTGAGCTCAGCGGTGATAATCCCTGTCGGAATGGCTGGAGTTCCAATCTTCAATCCAAGCGACTGCGCATCCAACTGTGGGCAGCCATTTAGCGCCACTACCTGAGAGCAGTTAGCCCCTCCGTAAATATTGTACGATGTTAAATTAAACTGAGGACCTGGATGGATGTGAAGTTCCCCTCGAATCGTATCTTCTGTGTTGACAATCGATGAATCAATCGAT
>DAIDIM010000100.1 GCA_027459365.1 Chlamydiota bacterium | reverse complement strand
GTCGCAAGATCATCAAGAGGGTTAGGGAAGCGGAAGATAAGTTCTGGCAAGAAGATGCTGTAATGGATGAGCAGAACGAGAAGCAAATGTACTAAAGAATTGTTAAGAAAATCGATCACGTCATTTGCACGGGACTATAATAGCATTTTAAAATCTCTCCAATTGTAATACCCAAGACAAGCCTGAAGATCTCGTGCACTCCAATATTCGACAGCATGTTGATTTAGTTTTTTGAGTGATTCGAAAGATAGATTCGATGGTAGCGGGACTGGATTGTTAAACTCATCCATAGACTTGAACTCCAAATAACTTATCGGGTGATGTTAAAGAAAAAAATTTAAGCTTTTTCTTGAGCTTTTTCTAGTCAAAACTACTCGTCTGATTGCATGCCACTCCGGAAAATAGTTTATAATAGTCTAATTTTTAGTTGTTTGCTGCCCGAGAATAAGAAGGCTTTCAATGGATTTTTCTGGGGTTTTTGTGATACGCTAGAGCTTTGAATCAAGACTTATGCATCATTATGGTTTTTGTAAAAGCTAAAGAGGGCCCTCCTAATGTAAAGGAGAAAGAGACAGATCCGGATATATTCACAGTACAGTATTTTGATGAACAGGGCAATATGACCATTCGAAGCGATGGATCGGTCGCTTGGCGTTGCAATAATCCTGCCGCAATGCTGGAGAGCCCTTATAGCACCAGCAAGGATCGTCGTTGTATTGGAACTGCTGGCAATGCAAAATACAAGTATGCTGTGTATCCAGATTATCAAACAGGGCACGAAGCTCTTATTGTGATGTTGAGAGGGAGTAAATATTTTCATCTTACCTTGCGTGAGGCATCATTGCGATATGTAAAAGAGGATCCCAATCATATACACAAAATTGCGAAGTTATCAAAATTGGACCCCGATCGGACTATTCGTTCATTGAGTGAGAAGGAATTTGAAACAGGGTGGATTATAGGCCGGGAACTTCCTGTTGACAAATGGTACATCACAGGTGTGCACAGGAAGCGCGGGGTCATCTATGAGTATCGTATTCAAAAGCAGGGGCAAGATGTTTGGCTACCCAAATCTGATGCCATCTCTTTAGCTTCTTTGAACCAGCTACACGCGATTATCGTGCATATGAAAAGTGGATTATGTTATTTGCGACCAGAATATCATACCACGCCATTTTCGTCTCTCATTGTGTAGACTTGAGATCGATTGCTTCCCAAGAATCAGCCATCATGAGTACTCTTCTTCGATGATGCGCTGTATGGGCAGAGAATAGTTTTCCAATGACACGTATGCCTTGGCTCCATAACTCTTGAGGAGGATCTTGTTCTAAAAATACGATTTGTATTTCTCGGACGCCATGCTCAGGCTGATTAAATAGATCTTCTTCAGATTCCGGCAGCGCTACGTTCACAGGCTCTGTTATGGTGAGAAAAAGAGGAGACTCAGGCATATCACCATTTGCGATATCTGAGTAATTGGGGGGGCCAGGATAGGTTTTTTGTACGATCGTTCCAGCTAATTCTGTTGTATGAGGTTCATAAAACACGGTTTTAGTATGATGAGTTTGTAGCCAGTCTATATCCAATGCAGTATCGACTCGTAATTCGATTTCATCGAAAAAATGAAAAGGCTTTGCGCATCTACCATGAATCTCAACTTTTTTTCCAATTAATGAATCGAATTCTTCGCATAGGTTGAGTCCGATAAATGGTAAGGTGATTTGTTCTGTTAATACTGAAGAGGTTCCGATTGAAAGGGCCCGAGAAAGAACGATTGGTTGGTCTGGAACCAGAACAGTTTTTCGTTCTTCCCATTTTTCTTCTGTTCCATCAGGATCTCTGCTCCCGCACTGGCGAACAGCTGTTTTTAGCACACCCTTCATTACAATTTTGGGCTCCTCTTTCCATCCAAAAAGAGAGGAAGTGCAATAAAGCATGACGAAAGACAATCGTAAAAAATACATCGTACAGGATTCCCTTTTTGCCCATTGAAACGGTATATGTGAAAAAATTGTAAGTTTTTCTTTGAGTTTTTTCCAGTCAAAAGTTCTGATTACGTCCGATTGCCTGCAAAAAGCCGAGTAGGAGGAGCCCGTTAGGGCTCCGTCGCCGGGTAGAAGGAGCTATTTGCATAGCTCCCACCCCCACAGATCGTGGCGTGCGGATTTCCCGCACCACGCTCTTCAAAGTTTGCTTCACAAGGTTGCCAGTGCTTGCATTTTCGCATATGGAATCTTCAAGTTTGGCTTTAAAATTGGGTATAGCTCTTTTAGTTGGCTAAATTTCGCCCAGCTCACATAACTCTTTTGACTTCGCTTGCTGTGCGCTATCCTCCATGCCTTTTGTGCATGGTGATAAATCTTGCTCAGGGCCTGGAGATTTCCCCCCATGCCATAGTAGGCATAATGCCCTCTTAGAAACTGGTTTATTCTCTTCATCTGCTCCGATGTTTTTCGCATCGAAAAACCGGTCGAATCGGCTACTGTTTTTTTCGCTTCGATCCTTGTACTGGCAATTTCGTATCCTTTGCTTCTCTGTCCGGTTGATTTCCTACTTTTATTAACTCCTCTTGATAGGTTGTATATTCTGGGATTTTTTTAGAAACCAGTTGTGTGTATGCTTCGGAATATTCTTTTGGATCTTTATGGATCTGGTATTTCTCTGAAAGCAGCATCATTTCATGAATAAATTCGGGCTCTTCGCTTAAGCGTGCGACTGCTTGCAGTACATGCCCGTATTTTGCATGAACTTTCGAGAATTCCTCTCGCAATAGGCTTATATTCGCTTCCTGTGAGTTTGTGATAGCATATTTTTTAATCAGCGCGTCCATTTCCTGATGGATTTGTTCCAGTTCGGGTATATATTGTTGTTGCGCCTTTCTGAGGTCTTTTACATATTCAGGATGGTTCTCATTTGAGAAGCGTTTTTGAATGGCTTCAATCGCTTGACGTATCTCTGGCTCAGCCATTTTATTTTTTATCACCGTTGCATATCGATCAGAGATTTCCTTATATGCTGCCTGATAAGCACGTGCTTTTTCAGGATCGCTGAACGATTGCGATAGAGCTCTGTTTGTCGCTTCTTTTAAAGTTTCTTCCATCGTTAACGTTTTTGAAATGGTTTGCTGAATCAGCGCATGTTGTGGGGTAATAATTAATGAAATACCATCCGTTTTTATCTTTACTACGGATCCTTCTTCCATATTGAGTAATTCAAGCAGCGCCTTATCTAGAACGAGTGCACAACTGTTGCCGTACTTCACGATTTTCTTAAGCATTTCATACCTCCATTGTTTTGAAATGTATATACATTATACATACTTTGTATTTTTTTGCAATACATCCTACGTGACCCATGGACGAGAACCTATTTTCCTCTCGTTCAAAAAGAGAAATATTTAAGAGATTTTGTCGGACATATTCGTATTCATGGTCGACAGGAAACTGTTGTAATACCTTTAAAATGGATCAATCTTCTAATTCGAGAAAAAATAGTTTCCTCTTGAGTCAAAAATGCCGAAAAAAACCGTTACCTTTCTGAACAAGGACAAGCCGCATCGGCTCGCTTCGCCAGAAAGGAGTTGGATCGATAAAAATTAATAAAAATTCTTTATAGAAAAAGCTAGTCGAACCGGCTCATATGACGGGACGAGCCTTTGTTCAAAGA
Source organism: Chlamydiota bacterium (assembly GCA_027459365.1). Classification (GTDB taxonomy): domain Bacteria; phylum Chlamydiota; class Chlamydiia; order Chlamydiales; family SM23-39; genus DAIDHZ01. The sequence continues at coordinate 176 of DAIDIM010000100.1, read as the reverse complement.
GCAAGAGGAGGCTCCAATATAATCAGAGATTCCTGTAAGCAAAATTTTCATATTAAACTCGACTTATGTCATTTTTTGAAAGGCAGATCCGAGGGAGGCGTCCGATGATTTTATTATTTTTTTGCGAGTTAATAGCAGCAACGTCCCTATTGACGAGTAAAAAAATAATAAAAGCG
>DAIDIM010000098.1 GCA_027459365.1 Chlamydiota bacterium | reverse complement strand
TTCCACCGCCGTAGCCTGGGATTGCCCGCTCGGATGCGATGTAGGTGAGGGATAGCACTGAACCGCCCGCATTCATGAAAGGGCCAAAGTGGGCGATAAGGCTGATGAATGAATAGGCGGATGAACTCATCGCTGCGAGATAGCCATTGCGCGATGTGTCGAGAAGATTTTTCGTCACTTCCGGTGCATTTGCAAGGCTATGGACGAGAATGTCGATTTTGCCAAAGTCTTGATGCACTTGGTTTGCAACTTCAGAAATTGTGTAGCCTTTTAAATCGGCGTAACGTTTGTTTTCACGAATTTCTTGAGGGACATCGTCCATTTTATCGAAGACTGCATCCATTGGATAGACTTTGAGATAGTCGAACATTTTCCCATTCGATAATTGTCGAGACTCATTGAATTTACCGTTTGTCCAAGACATTGTGAAGATTTTATAGATCGGGGCCCATGTTCCGATGATGATTTCACAGCCAGCTTCGGCAAGCGATTTTGCAATTGCCCAACCAAATCCTTGGTCGTCGCCGATACCTGCTATAAATGCTTTTTTTCCACGAAGATCGATTCCTAACATAGGCCCCTCTTTTTTCGAGGATCAGTATATCAGAAAAAGATGGTTGCGAAAAGTTCTAATTTTTTCTTGCACCTATTTTCGATTTTTTCTTATACAGGTGAGTTATGCGTACAATTGCAATCGTAAATCAAAAGGGTGGTTCTGGCAAAACGACCACCGCTGTTAATCTAGCTGCAGCGCTTGCTGAGAGTGGAAAAAAAGTTTTACTCATCGACCTAGATCCTCAAGGGTCAGCATCGCTTTGGTATGGTTTTAAAGAACAGGCGATCGGCCTTTACGATATGTTTGTTAAAAACAATAAATTTGAAAATGTCATCGAAAAAACAGAAATCGAACGTCTTCATATTGCCGCTTCATCTCCTCTTCTAGCAGGAGTTGAAAAGGCCCTTGCAAAGCACGTAAATCCTGAGAATATTTTAAAAGAAAAAGTATCCAAACTGCCAGGCCACCCTTGGGATTATATCCTAATTGACTGCCCGCCAACTTTAGGAATCCTATCGCTCAATGCACTCACCTTTGCAAAAGAGGTGCTAATTCCTGTGGAAGCACACGTCATGGCTTTACATGGACTTGTTCAGCTCCTTAAAACAATCAATACAGTCAAACAACATTTAAATCCTCAATTAGATATCGCCGGGATATTAGCCTGTAGAGTCGATAATCGAACGAAACATTCACAGGAAGTTCTCGATCAATTAAAGCGCCGTTTTGATTCAAAATTATACAAATCATTCATTCGTGAAAACATTAAGCTTGCAGAAGCGCCGCTCCATCTCAAGCCAATCAATCTCTATGATAAAAACTCAAAAGGGACAAAAGATTATTGCCAATTAGCTAAAGAGCTCATCAATCAGGAATGATTCTTGGGAGTGTACTCTCCGTCTAACTCACATGTTGGCAGGCAGTACCGTGTTAAAGTAGGGAAAAAGGACCTGTATATCGATTTGTTGTTTTATCAGGCCTTGGTAAATTTGAAGTAAAAGTTATTGAAAAACTACCCAAAGAACTCAAGTCAAACCTACCTACAGTTGAAGAAATTGAAGCTGAATTAAGCACAGTTCCTAAAAGCCAAAAGAAGTCGAAAAAAAGCAAAGCAAAAAAGTCTAACAGAAGGAGAACAACCAATGGTCAATATTCGGCAGATGGTGCGACTTGGCTTGAATAATATTCAAAATGACAGTTATTTAAGGAGAATTGAGGAGTACAATGCTAAGCGTTGCGGCCGTGCCCGTCTTGAATATCAGTCCTATTCCGGCTGTGACAACTTGCAATGTTGTAGGAACGGTAGTCACATTGAGAATTTGGTTTAACACAAGGGGAGATCCTTCTATAGGCAATCCTTGAGAAACTCCATTCAATCGAAATTCAACTCCATCTGCACTGATACTTAAATTATACCCTACAAAAGTGGCAAGATAATGTCCCGGCTTAGTGAGCAAAAAAGTGCTTGAATTGAGTTCTGTGATCGCAGTCCCATGAACAAGAACCGGTCCATTGAATGTCAGAGGGGTTCCGGCTAAAACTTCAACAAAAGGGGTTGCGACAGTGGAATATGTGAATAAGTTGTCTACAGAAATGGTGGGCATAACACCAGATAGGATCGAATCGCCTCGCGTGCATATTCCGCAACAAGCATGGGATGAGATACTTAGAAAAATAAATAGGATGAGTTTGCGCATATGAGATCCTTAATAGTGAAGTTCTATGCCGAGAAAGAACCCAAATAAATTCAAGTTGCCGTTGCCGCCGATTTGATTGTAGTCAGAATAGAGGTGATGTTCTAGCCCCATCTTACAAGTGAAATATTGTACTTCGTAACGAAATCCAAAACCTAAATCGATAACTCCAAGGCAAGCGCATGAATTTCCCTCACATTGATGGATTGTAGCAACTGTTGAACTTGTATCGCAGTCTTCGTGTTCGGTTCTGAAATGTCCGTAGAGAATACCGCCATCAAACGTTCCATAAAGAGTTAGGCCGCACATCAAATACCAATCCGCTTGCACTCCAAAAAGGGGCCCTAGAGACCAAAATTTTTGACTTTCCCTCACCTCTGTTGTAATCGGTGTTACAGCAGTCGGTGTTGTATAGAGGGTGAATAAATTTGTATTTAAGTGCTGATGAATCTGGGCATAGCGCAAACCGGAATTTGGTTTGATACAGAGATAGCCATCATACCAAAATCGATATTCATATAAACCATCTACGCAATCGAAATGCAATTGCCAATGGGCTCGATTGGGACCCTCTTTTGTTTTTGTCGTTTGGTGAAAGCGTGTCCAATAAAATCCAATTTCTGAACTATAAGGGGCAAATTCAAGACCAACGGCGACGCGAAAGCCGGGATCCCAGTCGAAATCAATCCCTTTATTTGTTTGAAAAAATGTTGTTGTCGTTTTCGTAGATGTAATTGTATTTGCGATCGAAACGTTGCCAAAAGTCCCAGACAATCCATCTTCACATACTCGCCAATAGAGGAAATCGACCCCTGTCCAAAGATGATCGCATCGGTATGGGGCATAGTTACACGGTTTTAAATAAACAGCACAGGGAGGACTGATCTCATCATTGCAAAAATGGCAATCGGCAATTTCCTTATCGCTTTTTGCATTTGCGATTTGAAGAACAGTTTCGTTTTCTGCATAGACGATCAAACCAAAAAAAATAAAAAAAAGGAGTTGTAGCATAATTTATTGAAAATTTAATCCAAAAAACCGATTGATAACAAGCAGAAACTTGAATCGGCTTAGGGCTCGTAGAAAAATAAGTGCTACCA
>DAIDIM010000090.1 GCA_027459365.1 Chlamydiota bacterium | reverse complement strand
CGTTTGCGCGGAGTTCTCATCTCCAATGGTATAGGCAAAGCAAATGCCTATGCGCTCTTCGGTCTTCAGGAAAGAGCCCAGCTCTTTGTGACCAATGGCGATGAAGTATATGAGGGGATGATTGTCGGCGAGAATTCACGCGATAATGACCTTGTCGTAAACGCTACGAAAGCAAAGCAGCTCACAAACGTCAGGGCCGCAGGATCTGATGAAAACCTCATCCTCACCCCTCCGCGGAGATTCACTCTCGAACAAGCCATCGACTACATCGCCGATGATGAGCTAGTCGAAGTGACACCAAACTTCATCCGTCTACGCAAAATCTATCTGACTGAAAACGAAAGGAAGCGCAGCGGTAAATAATCTCGAATAGTTATCATGCGTATCGTGCAAATCTTGTTCATCATGTGCACAAATGGGTATTGTGCAATATTTTTGCACAATGCTTGCACGATATTGTAGCATACTGATCGTCAGTGCTTTATAAAAAACAGAATAGGTAAAATCATTCCTCTGGTATGTGGATTAGGATGGAGTGATGAGGACTTGCAAAAAGCTGAGTGGCTACTTGCTTTAAAGATTCCGCTGTGATCCCATTCACCTCTTCTTCAAATCCATTCAACTTTTCGAACGGTAGTTTCATTTTAAGAATGCGTGAAAGTTCACTCTCCCAAAAAAAGTTCGAAAGAATGTCCTGTTCTCGATCCTTCAAAAACAGTTGCTTGAGTGTGGTTAATTCTTTTTCAGAAATAGTTTCGCTTTTCAATCGATTAATTTCCTGAAACGTCGCGTCCATAAGCATTTCTCGATCTTGTTTCTGACATGTAAAATTAATATTGACATTTGCTCCATCCCAAAAAGGACGAAATGGTGCGTAAATAAAAGTATGTGCGCCATAAGTTCCTCCCTTTTCCATGCGAAGCACTTCTGTTAACCTCTTTTGCAGTAGCTTGCATAGCATTCGCGTTTGGAGTTGATCGATTTTGCTGTCTTGGAGAGGAATATCAATCTCTACTCTTTCATAAGTATGATGACCTGCAACAAAGTCTTCTGCAATTATTTCTTCAGGAAATAAGGAAGGAATATCCACTTTTGGAACCGCATTTTTTGGAACAACTGGTAAAGATGCAAGATACTTTTTCGTCAGCTCTTTTGTCTGAGATTCATCGAAATCTCCCACAATAATTGCTGTGAAATCTTGCGGTCTTCCAAAAAAATAGGAAGCAAGCTTCTCTGCTGTTTCTACATCTGCTGCTTCAGGATTTAATGGTTGGAAAAAGGGGTGATTTTGAGAAATCGTTTTCTTCCAATAACGGTAAAATGCGCCTTCAGGGCTGACTTCTTCTTGCTTTAACATTTCTTTCACTCGGCTCATTAGTAGCGGCCATCTTGAGCGATCAAATTTTAAAGGTTGAAAAAGTTCATGCATAAGTTGAAAAACGGTTTCAAGATTTTCACGAGTTGAAGAAAGCCAAATGTAAGTTCCATTCGTCGACACCGAAAATCCCATGCTAATGCCACGGCTTTGCAAAAAAGAAATAAACTCTGCATAGCTCAGTCCATTGAGTCCCGACAATCTAAGATATTCGTCACACAACCTTCCAGAATTAAGTTCATGAATCGAGAGATCCCAAAGACCAATATCAGATTGTAGAAGCACCGAGATATGATCGTTTTCGAGTTCTGTTTGCAACAAATAGACCAACATTTCATTGCTCAAAGACCACTTGCTGACTCCTTCAATTTTCTCTTCTTTCAGAGAACCTTCTTCGACGGGTTGTGTACAGGTAAAGGTCCCTTGGGAGCAATGCGCATCTATTTCAACATTTGGAATATCTGATCTAAAAATATTTTCTAAAGAACTCTCAGATATCTTTTCGTAAAGATCAGGATCTGACGTAGCGAAAAGAATGTGAAAAGGATCATGAAAGTGATATGTAGAGATTGCAGCGTTGCATTCTTCTAGAGTCAAGATTTGAGCGAGCTTCATCCATTTTTCTTCATCCCAAACTGGTGAAAGAATTGGCTCTCCATTGAGAAAAAGATTCTTACACCGATTGGCAAATACGGCGTGACTCATCTTATCGAGATTTTTTCTCGATGCAGCACATTCTTCCAAGAGTTGTTGTTGTGCATAATTCCACTCAACATCTGTAAAACCATACTTCAAAATAGAATGCAACTCCCTGTAAAATGCTTTCATTGCTTCTTCAGCAGAATCGCTAAAAAGAACTGCTCCCGAGCAACATATGTCAAGTAAACCTGGAATATATGGCCCAACTCCTGCGTAAAACTGTAAAAACAGACCCGTATCTTCTAATTTCAAGGCCCTTTTTTGAAAACATTTGCTCAAAAGATCTGAAATTACTTTTTGACGGACTAACGTTTCGGGATCGACATCCACATTTGGAAGAAAATGACGATTCAACATCACCCTTGTATAGGAGAGTTCGGGATCGAAATGCATCAGGGTTTTTGGCACATCAAATATGATTTCCCCAAGTTTTGGCTCTGGCAAAGCAACGCTGGATGCAGGAACATCATGAAAAAGATCGTTAATTTTCTGCTCGATCTCTTGCGCATTGAAATCTCCAACAGCAATGACGGCCATCCGATCAGCGCGATACCATTTTTTATAAAATGCACGCAAAACTTGAGGATCTACAGTTGAGACAACTTCCTTAGTTCCAATAGGGAGTCGCGATGGGAGCGCAGTTTCCGGGAGAAAAGTGTCGAGAGTTTTCTTCAAAAGCTTGAACTCAGAAGAAGAGCAACTATGATGCAATTCATCGAGGACGACGTTCCGTTCTTTTTCAATTGTTTCGTCTTGAAGAATAGCATTCCCTGCAAAATCGCGTAAAATCAGCATCGATTTATCAAGGGAATCTTCGCTATCAAGAGGAATGTCGAGTGTATAAAAAGTAGAATCAAAAGAGGTATAAGCATTGACATCTGGTCCAAACCAGGCTCCAATTGATTCGAGATATTGGATCACTTCCCCATCTTGAAAATGTTTCCCGCCTCGAAAATTCATGTGTTCAATAAAATGCGCAACCCCTCTTTCTTCATCACTTTCGTGAAGAGAACCTACTTTCACAATAAGTCCTAAGAATGCTTTTTCTTTTGGATAATGATTTTCCCTGATGTAGTATGTTAGACCATTTTCGAGAACGCCTGACTGTATTTCAGAATCCAAGGCAGGATTGGCAAATAGTTTTATCGCGCAAAGAATGGGAACGATGACATATCGAAACATGGTCCTCCTAAAAACAGGAAAGGATAACCCAAATTTCGATTTTCGTCTTGTACTTTTATTGCTAAATCATCAAACTTCTTTTTTTATGATAGCAAAATCTTTTTCGAATCATTTTCATAAAATCTTGCTATTTCTTTTAGCCTTCATCATTCCCATTGAGCATAAGTACGATAAGCCGTTGCGCCATTTTTCGCTTCTTGTGATTCCTGAAGGGCTTACACTCCCCCCTGGATTTGATGTGAAGATCTATTTTTATCCATCAGATATCATTGCCCTGCTCCTATTTATCTCCTTGCTTTTTGTCTTCTGTATTCCTGCAAAAAAAATCTTTATGGAGAAAGCAAATGCCTGCCTTTTTTTAATTGTCATTTGTGCTTTTTTCTCCATCCTAAATTCCCCGCTGTCGAACTATTTTACGGTTTACACAAGACTTTTACAATTACTCACCCCCTGTTTTCTTTTTGCTTTTTTGAGCCAGGTCACTTTGAGCGAAAAAGAGCTCAAGATAATTTTCTATTGCATACTCTTTGCAGCACTTTTGCAATCGGGCATTGCAATCATGCAATATTTTACGCAAGAGCATTTGGGGTTGAGGCTATTGAGTGAATCGAGAGACCCTACCGCAATTTTTGAAGTGCAAGGAGGAAAGAGGTGGTTATTCGACAATGTATTTGGAACAAGAGCTGCATCGAATATCATTAAGCGATCAGCTGGAACATTTCCTCACACCAATGTATTGGGTGGCTTTTTAACTCTGTCAGTCATTCTCACTTATGCGCTGATTGCTAAAATCGAAAAAAAGGGACTCCTTTCTATTGCCCTTTTTGTGCAGATTTTTGCCCTCTTTCTCACCTATTCAAGATCGGCTATTTTTGGAGTCACCCTTGGCACGATCATCTGGTTTGCTTATGCTTTTTATCACCGACAATTCTATCGCTATTTAGCTGGAGCAATCGTTGTTATCGTTGCTATTTGTTCTTCCCTTTTTTTTGAACAATATCTTCAGCGCGGAGGAATTGTAAATTATAATGAAACTGCAAGAAATTCTGATCAGGTGAGGATCATCGCGCAAAGTACTGCTATAGAAATGATTAAGGATCATCCGGTCTCAGGTGTTGGATTTCAACAATTTTCAAATGTGGCCGAAAGCTATGGAAATAAAACTGGGGCGCATAACATCTATCTATTCATTTGCTCAGAAATGGGAATCGTTGCATTACTTGCATTTTTGGGATTTATTGCGATTGTGTTGAGAGGAGCGCTCCGATCCCCGTTCTCTCCTGAGATGGCCTCGCTACTTTCCGTTTTCATTGCTTTTTTATTCATTGGTGGATGTGATTTTTATCCAATCACTTTTCAACAAGGAAAGTTGATGTTTTTTATTACAGCAGCATTGATAATGACTTCTTATGCAAATCGAAAAAAAGAACAGCTGGAAAATGTTCAACCAGATCGCGCCTACCTATGATCGGATCAATCGGATCCTTTCATTTGGTCTCGATCGGGGATGGAGAAAGCAGATTGCGAAATATTTGCCTGAAAACAAACCGTTACAAATCCTTGATTTAGCGACAGGAACGGGGGACCAACTACTCGCCCTTTTAGAAAGTGATAGATTGATTCAAAAAGCAGTCGGCATTGATCTCGCAAAAGAGATGTTGAATATTGCAGAAACAAAATTACGCAATTATAAAGACAAAGTCCAGATCCTCCAGGCAGATGCGCAAATTCTTCCTTTTGAAGATTGCACTTTTGATGCTGCCACTTTTTCTTTCGGCGTTCGCAATGTCCCAAACCCATTGCAATCACTTCGAGAAATCAATCGGACACTCCAAATCGGAGGCATTTGTTTGATCTTAGAGTTTTCCCTTCCCCCTAGACCGATTCGTATGGGCTATCTTTTTTACTTACGACATATTTTGCCACGACTTGGTAATTTTCTCTCGAAACAATCAAATGCATACACCTATTTAAACCAAACAATTGAGACATTTCCAACAGGCGAATCGTTTGCACGTTTAATGCGCCAGGCAAATTTCAAGAATATCTCTATGAAACAAATGGCTTTGGGATCAGTGACTTTGTATATCGGGAAAAAATGAGTGTTTTTTGGTCTGGACAAGCGCCAGGTAATGCCGTTTTTGCAGCATACCCGTTTGGGAAATATAAAAAGTCCATTTTCTCAAAAAAAATTACAAACCTCCCCTCTCCAAGGGCAATCAAAGTGGGTCATCGAAATTTTCTACCAACCCAAGAAGAGTGGATTGCAAATATTCGTAAAACGTTGACTATCAATGAGTTAAAGAAAGTTGTCCTGGCAAGAGTATGCGTTATTCAGTGCGAACGAATCCCCGATCCATTTGCTGTCACAGCGATGTTACTTACCAAAGCCAAAAATAGCACTGTCTTTTGCTTTGCAAATGAACAGATGGCCTTTTTAGGAGCGAGTCCCGAATTGCTTTTTTCAAGGCGTGGAAGGGCGATTACATGCGAGGCAGTTGCCGGCACATCAAGAATTGGAGATGATTTATTAAACGATGAAAAAGCGCGCCGTGAGGTGATTCCTGTTATCGAGTATTTACAGCAAAATCTTTCGCCATTCTGTATATCTCCTCTTCAAATAACACCCATTGGTCTGCGGATCACTTCAAACGTACAACATCTATTCGCAACACTCCACGGCAATTTAAAACCCTCTATTACAGATGAGGAGATCATCCAACAATTGCACCCAACACCTGCACTTTGTGGCGTTCCAAAGGATGAGGCAATGCGCTGGATAGAAAAATGTGAACCATTTGAAAGGGGCCTTTATGGTGGGATTGTAGGATGGTCAACGCAGGAGGAATCTGAATGGGCAGTTGGCATTCGCTCTTGCCTGATACAAGGAAAGACTGTTAAACTTTACACCGGCGCCGGGATTGTCGCAGGTTCAGATCCACTCAAAGAATGGGAAGAGCTCAATTGCAAAATGAATCTTTATAGCGAAATATTTGTATGAATATCATTGATGCACTTGTCCAAAATGGAGTTACAAAATTTTGCATTGCGCCGGGAT
>DAIDIM010000089.1 GCA_027459365.1 Chlamydiota bacterium | reverse complement strand
TCCCATATTATCAGATTATTTCGTGGAATGCATTACAAAAACTTAAGTTGCTTATTTTTAGAAAGATACAAATGCTTTTCGATATCAGCTGCAGGTATTTTCAAGTCTTGACCAATGGATCTCAAGCTAATGGTACAAATGGAGGCTGTATTAGGTAAGATAAGATCTGTAACGAAATCCACTAATTTTCAATGGTTTATAGATTTTGAGCGGATTATGGCTCATTATTTGACTATATCTATGTTTTTTTACGACTTAAAGCGTAAAATAGCCTGAAAAGTGGCGCAAACCATCTTTCAACCAAAAAAACACAGGAGAAATCAGTTTCATTTCCGTATCTTAAAACTCAGGAATTGGTAAAATATTTTACCACCCGCTCGAGCCTTGCTAGAGAACACAGTGTTCACAGAGGAGAGACAGATGAAGAGACTAGAAAAGAGATATTAAAATGATATAATTGTGTCGTTTTTTCTCTCTGTGCCCTCTAGCAAGGCTCGAGCGGGTGGTTGAAAAATCTTCGTGGCTGGTTGAAAAATTCATATAAGCTCGACTTATGTCATTTTTTGAAAGGCAGATCCGAAGGAGGCGTCGATGATTTTATTATTTTTTGCGAGTTAATAGCAGCAACGTCCCTATTGACGAGTAAAAAAATAATAAAAGCGCGGACGCTCTCACCGGAGATGCCATCAAAAAATGACATAAGTCGAGATAAGAGCAAAATGAAAGTATTAATTGTAAAGAGTTCTTCTCTTGGAGATATTATTCAGTGTTTCCCGGTTTTAGATTATCTCCATCACCTATTTCCAAAGGTGCAAATCGATTGGGTTGTAGAAAGCCATCTTGCAAGTATCATTCAAGCCCATCCTCTCATACACCGCGCAATTGCCAAAAAATGGTCTGAAATTCGTAAAGAAAAATACGACTACCTCTTTGATCTTCAAGGGAATTGTAAATCAGGTCTGATCACATTCATTGCGAAGGCCAAGCAAAAAATCGGATTCGATCGCTCTTCTGTGCGAGAGTGGCCAAACATATTCGCCACAAATATTCGATTTTCTGTTTCCAAAAACCTCAATATCCGTTTGCAATACCTGTCGCTTCTCGAGCAATTCTTTCAAAGAAAAATAGAAATTTCGCATGCAGTTCTTTTGAAGAGCGCAAAAAGTGAAGAGATTGCCCCCTTTTGTCAAAAATATGTAATGGTCTGTCCTGGATCGAAGTGGACCAATAAGCAATTGAAAGAAGAGACACTTCAAGCTTTTCTTCAATCTCTTTATGAAAAATATAAGATGCGTTTCCTTTTTGTCTGGGGATCTAGTGTGGAACGAGAAATGTGTGAGAGGATCCAAACACCTTTCAGTGTTGTTCTTCCCATGCGTTTAGACACTCCTACTTGGCAATCTTTAATGAGTGAGATGCTGCTCGTCATTGCTGTCGATTCAAGCGCACTTCATCTCTGTGGTACAACGAACACTCCGAGTTTTAGTATCTTTGGACCAACAAATGCAAATATTTTTAAACCCATTGGCAATCAGCACTTTGCATTTCAAGGACAATGTCCTTATAATCAAACATTTCTCAAGCAATGTCCACTCTTGCGCACTTGTTCAACAGGTGCCTGTATTCGAGAGATTCAGATGGACGCGTTGTTAAAAGAATTTTCAAATTGGTGGAATATCAGTCCTCGCCCAGAGGTAGGTCGAGCACCTTCCTTATCTCTAGAAGAAAATCCTTACGTACTACCCGAGGATTCTCGTCACAAAAACGATCCGCAGCAGCTAAGAATTCTTTGATACATTTTTCAGCTTCGTTTGGATCTTTATCGATTTGCTGATAGAGTTCGCTATTTTGAGGTATTGCTATGAACATAGCAAATGCGTCTGATATCGAAACGGGCACAACATCCTCCAAAACAAGGTTGTCCACATTCACCCCTTCGAGGCGTCCCTGCAATACTCCTACCA
>DAIDIM010000050.1 GCA_027459365.1 Chlamydiota bacterium | reverse complement strand
AATATTCATGAAAGAGAATATAGTCTTTCCAATGAGGGTCTGTTTGGAATTTCTCGATTCCTCCGTAGAGTGGCCTTTTTCCTTTTTCATCTTTAAGGAAAATTTTAATCAAGCGCAGAGATAGATCTTTTGAAATTGCATTCAAGGAAAGGAGTGTTTTCGAACCTTTAGGATATTCAATTTTGAATTCTTCTCCAAGAAAGAGTGCAAATCTTTGGAGGGATTCGATGAGTAAAAAGTTGAGGGGAAACCAGATGGGGCCTCTCCAATTTGAGTTACCTCCAAAGAGCGCTGTGGTTGACTCGGCAGGTTCATAATCTAGACGAAATTCTTTCCCATTGATTGGTAAAATATAGGCTTTTTGGTGAAGAGCGCGCGAAACGGAGCGGATTCCATAGGGGCTTAAAAACTGATTTTCATCGAATACTTTTTCGAGTATTCGTTTGAGCTTGTTTGCAGATGATAAAGAGAGGAGAACTTGGTTTTTTTCTTTGATTTTGCTGACATCGATGACATGTTCAATCCGCTCTTTCCATTGGTTTAAAACCCATTCGAAATCGATTTTAAATTTGGGTAATTTAGGATCTAAGGGATTTCTCGATGTGATGGCAAATAGAGGGACAATTCCTACAAAAGAATCGTAATTCAATTGAATCGATTTACAATTGGGCGATGTCAATAAACTGTAGTAAAATCCCGATTCTTGATCCCAAAGGCCATAGGTATTGCCACCAATATCATTGATTGCATCGGCGATCATGATAAAATGTTCAAAGAATTTGATGACCATATCTTCGTAAACGGGATTTTCGGATGCAAGCTCGACTGCGATTTCAAAAAGATAGAGGCAATACATTCCCATCCACCCAGTCGCATCTGGTTCTTCAAGGATGCCGCCATTTGGCGCCATCGTGGACCGATCAAAGGGGCCAATATTGTCGAGTCCTAAAAACCCCCCTTCAAAAATATTTCGACCTCCTCGATCATTCTGCGCGGCCCACCATGTGAAGTTCAATAATAACTTTTGAAAAATGCGCTCTAGAAAATTGCGATCCTTACGGCCATAGGTTTCGAATTCAATCTGATAAACACGGAGGGCGGCCCATGCATGAACTGGTGGATTGACATCGCTAAAATTCCACTCATAGGCTGGGAGTTGGCCTGCAGGATGCATTGTCCATACTTTTGTCAGAAAAAGAAGTTGCGTCTTTGCAAATAAGGGGTCAATGCGTGCAAAAGCTACTGAATGAAAGGCAAGATCCCACGCTGCAAACCATGGATATTCCCATTTATCAGGCATCGATAGCACTTCATAAGAATCAAAGTGCCACCATTTTCGGTTTCTCTTTTTGTGGCCATCTGGTGGTTTAGGGGAATTGGGATCCCCTTTTAACCATTGATCGACATTGTAATGATAGACCTGTTTGTTCCATAAAAGGCCTGCATATGCTTGTCTTTGTATGTTCTTCATATCCAAAGAGATAGAGCTTGGCGTAATCTGCTTGTAGAAGGCATCGGCCTCTTGCTTTCTTTTCAAAAAGATCTCTTCAGAAAAAGATTTTTTTTGTTCCGTGCAGAGTCGCAAAGTGACAGTAGCCGTTTCTTTTGAGCCAATTGATAAGGGATAGTAGGCAGCTGCCTTTGTGCCGCGGTTTGATGGATTTGTAGCTTTTTTATTTCCTTGGACGATTGCTTCATGAATCCCATCTTTGACATAAGGCGTCGCATTTGGTGTGCCAAAAAGCTTTTCTGTATTGGTATTATTTTCAGTAAATAAAAAAGAATCTGCGCTCTCGCAGGTGAGCCAATAATTTCCAGCCTTTATCGTGCTCTCTTTTTCTAGGGATAATTCAGGTTTTCCATTTTGCAATCCCCAAGACCAAGTGTTGCGAAACCAAAGCGTCGGAAGAAGATGAAGAAAAGCTTTAGGGCCGTGATTGATCACTGAAATTTTGATGAGGATATCTTCGGGGGCAGCTTTGGCATATTCAACGAATACGTCAAAATATTGATCTTCATTGAAAATTCCTGTATCGAGCAGTTCATATTCCGGATCAAGACGTGTACGGCGCCGATTCTCAAGGAGGAGTTTTTCATAGGGAAATGCATCATGAGGATATTTATATAGATATTTCATGTAAGAATGTGTTGGGACATTATCTAAATAGAAATAGTATTCCTTCACATCTTCGCCATGATTGCCTTCGGAATTCGTGAGCCCAAAAAGGCGCTCTTTCAAAATCGGATCTTTTCCATTCCAAAGAGTGATTGCAAAACAGAGAAGCTGCTGGTCATCGGAAATACCTGCAATCCCATCTTCTCCCCAACGATATGCCCGAGATCTAGATTGCTCATGGGTAAGATAATTCCACGCATCCCCATCGGCGCTGTAATCTTCGCGAACAGTTCCCCACTGCCTTTCGCTTAAATAGGGACCCCATTTGCGCCAAATTGCACCTTCAGAGAGCCGTTTTTCTTCTTCTGTCAACATACGCACAATATTGCAAAAGATTTGAATCCAATCAATGATTTTGCTATACGCAAAGAATGAGTCTATACATAATCAATACTTTTCCATCCTGGGTTCTTTTTATGTTCGCAATGCTTTTTGCGATACTCATTGGTTATGTTTTAACAAGACTCTTTAAAAAAGAATCGCAAAAGATGATGCCACAAGATGCAACAACCATTGCATCTTTCTGCTCTCTCATAGGAACGCTTCAATCTTTTGTTTTAGCATTTATCGTCGTGACAGTATGGCAAAACTTACAAAGCGCATCAAAAATAACATATACAGAAGCAACTGCATTAACATCTTTATATCGTGACACAGAATGGTTAGACTCAAATCAACAAGAGCAAGCAAAACATGCTATAAAAAACTATACATCATCGGTGATTGATTTTGATTTCCCTCAAATGAAAAATGCACAATTAGCGAAAGAAAGCGGAGTCGCACTCAATGAGCTTTTCAAGATATATGCAAACTTTGAAAAAACAGCTCCATTAAACATTCAAACATTGGCAACGATAACACAATTGAATCTGATTTCTCAAAACAGAGAATATCGCTTGAATGCGTCACAATCATCATTGCCCGGTGGCCTTTATTTTATTTTGATTATCGCAGGTCTTTTTGTGATTGTATTATCCGCTTTGATCCCGCTATCGAGTTGGCCAAAACTTGCCTTGTGTAATATAATGCTCACAATTGCGAGCGTTCTTCTCCTTGCGTTAGCTTTTGTCATGGACCATCCATTTTCCGGCGACGTTTCTGTCTCGAGCCAAGCCTATCAGGATGCATTGAGAAGCTTTGAAAAAGTAAAATAGTATAAATTTTTTTATAAATTTACATAAAATATACTTTTCAAGTATTATATAATTTGAATGTTACTTATTAATTGTATTAAAAGCATTTTCTGCTGCCAATCCGCAGAATCTCCAACTCAGACCCAAGTGAAAACAAAGATTGAAACAGTCGCACGTCCTGTTTTAAAGAATCAAACTATGATTGGCGGTAATGTTTCAGCTACTGCTGCGAATGGAGAAATTGTACCTACGATTCGTATTGATTCACCGAAAGGCAGCTCTTCTCAAACAGCTTATTATACTTGCAAAAGACCCCAAGACCCAGATTTCCTAGAGGATCCCATCGCAAAAAAATATGCAGAAAGACAATCGATGAAAGAGACAAATGCATCATCCAAATCAAATACAGAAGTTTATTCAAGAGCAGCAGACGTCCGTCATCAAGATTTTGAAACAGCTGAATATTTATCTGAATTAGGATCTTTAGCTTATAATGAAAAATTTTGGAATTCCATAGATAAGCAGATAATAAGCGACCAAGAGCGCTCTACTTACGCTTTGGGACAAGAAACAAAACAGTCCACTGAAGATTTACGTCCGTCTGCTGATGCGGGCCCTCTTCCTCATTTCAATGAACAATGAACAATGAGCATTGAGGAGGATAATATTCTACCTTGCATATTTGAGCCTAAACTTGCTATCGCAAGAATTTTAAACCCGTAACTCTACTTAAGATTTCTTCAAACGTCTCCTCGTCTGAATCTTGTGAGTGGATATTTAACGTTGGTATAGAATTTGTTATAATAGGAGAAGCAGTCGCTGCAGGTCCTGCACTTGCTGCTGCTGAATTCGTTTGTCCCCAGATTGGCTTTGGAGCAATTAAATAATTATGATTCTGAGACTTTTCGCGAACATTCAAAGATGATGGATTAGAATTTAAGCTTGGTGCCTCAACAATAATTTTTGGCATTTCTATAACTGAATTTAATGTTGAACTTCCTGAGCTTGCTGCTGCTGAATTTAATGTTGGATCAAAAATTTCTGAATGATCGAACTTCTTCTTTTTTTTATGCCTAAGCCTATCTTCTCGCTCGATTGCCTCTGGATCAGCTGAATAGTTACGGTTCTGAGACTGTGTGCGACCATTTGAAGAGGTTGGATTAGAACCTGAGCCAGATGGATCAACAATCATGTTTGGTAATTCTGTAGAAATTTCAGACAAGGCCGCTATCCCTTTAATCCTGCTTGCAGTGTGATCTGATCTGGGCGAAAGTGAATAAACAGGCACACTTGATCTGTCTGAAGAGATTTCAGATACATCTTGTACCTGAACAATCGTTTGTTTTATCCGAATACCATCCTCCTCAGTAACGCTTCCATCTATTGCAACAGTTGATAAGGTGTCTAGGGCGTCTAAGGCAGCGCGGGTAATACGGCTAATTTGCGTATTTCTTGCAACGGGAGCTTCTGGTTCTGCCGGGGTGCAGCAAAAAAAATCTACAATACAATCAAAACATGACATAACTAACTCTTTACTTGTTTTAATAATATTATAATAAAAAATTTATTTATTGTAAACTTATATAATTATGGTTCATCCGGCTAATTGATGCCTTTGCATAGAGAAATGCGCTTTAAAACTCTAGAAAACGAAAAGATCTGAAAATAAATGGCTTGTGAAAGCAAGTCAAATCGAAAATTCCAAAAATAAAGTAGACATATTACAGAGAGGTTATCAACCCCCCTAACCAGGAGACCTCTCTATTATGTCTACTTCAATTTTATATCATGCATTTCAAATCGAAGGTGTCAAATACAATTCCACTTCATATGAAGGTCATGACGTTGTTTTTCATGCCGATATAGCCGATACATACTTTTGTTGTCCCAACTGCAAATCACACGATATATATTCTAAAGGAAAAAGAGAAAGACGTTTCCATCTTCCTCCGATAGGAAGAAAACAATGTTTTTTGGATTTGTAAGTACATCAAATCTTTTGTAAAGCATGCCAGCAATTACATTGGTCTCATCTCCCATTCATGAAGGGGAAGAGTCGAATGAGTCGCTCTTTTATTCGCACAGCTTTAGATCTACTGTCTTTTGGAACCATTAAATCTGTAGCCGAATATCTGAGAGTCGGATGGGATTGCATAAAAGATCTCCACAAAGACAAATTGCAGCATTTGTATAGTCATATTTCACTCAAAGACCTTGAATATATTTCCGTTGACGAATTTGCAATTGCAAAAGGCCACGAATATATGACGGTTTTTACAGACATCAGAAGCGGAAGGGTCATTCATGCTGTTGAGGGGAAGGATTCAAATGCAGTGATTCCTTTTCTCAAAAGACTGAATAAAAAGGCTATAAATTTAAAGGGCATTGCATTGGATATGTCTCCTGCATTTTTTTCTGCGGTGAAACAAGAACTTCCGCACATTGCCATAATTTTCGATCATTTTCATGTAATGAAAATGATGAATACGATTTTAGATGATATTCGTAAAGAGCAGCAAAAAATTCATGGAAACACATTGAAAGGCAATCGCTTTTTGCTTCTGAAAAACTACGACAGTCTCGATGTAAATGGGATGGAAAGGCTGAACACTTTACTTGCTGTGAACGAACCACTGTTTGTGGCTCACACTATGAAAGAACAATTACGAGCACTGTGGGAACAGGAAGATAGGAAGTCTGGAGAGGAATTTCTCAAAAAATGGTGTTTGGATGCAATACTTACAGGAATAAAACCGTTGATGAGAGTGTCCAAAAATCTGTGGCGTCGTTCAGAAGGTCTATTGAACTACTTTGACCATCGCATAAGTAATGGGAAAGCAGAAGGAATAAACAACAAAATTAAAACTTTGAAGCGACAGGCCTACGGCTTCAGAGATATGGACTACTTCAAATTGCGGCTTTATCACCTTCACGAACAAAGGCATCAATTAGCCGGATGAACCATAATTATTTTGAATTTTTTATTTATTAAATCTTATCGCATTGATTTTCATCAACTTACAATCCAGGACTTTGTTGCATCATTCCGCCGTCTACTATGATTGTCGTAGCAGTAACATATTTCGCCTCATCGCTTGCCAAAAAGGCAACAACACTTGCGATCTCTTCAGGTTTTGCCATACGTCCTATTGGAATGGCGTTATTTAGCTTTTGCATCAATTTAGGATCTTGCATAGTTGAAACATTGATCGGCGTTGCCACAGCACCAGGAGCAACCCCTGCAACGAGAATATTGTATTTTGCAAGTTCGACAGCAGATGTTCTCGTTAGCATTCTCATGCCTCCTTTAGAAAGACAATAGGCAATATTGCCAGGCATCGGCCAATCTTCATGAACGGATGTGATATTGATGATTCTACCGCCATTGCCCTGTTTAATCATTTGTTCGGCAGCAATTTGCGTTCCAAAAAATGCACTTTTAAGATTGATTTCCAGAACCTTTTCATATTGCGCTTCTGTGGTATCGAGAATAGAGCTCCTTGTTTCTACTCCAGCGTTATTGATCATAATGTCTAGATGGCCAAATTTTTTCACCGTGGTATCTATCAATAATTGAAGATCTTCGATTTTGCTTACATCTGCTTTCACACCAATTGCCTGATCTCCAAGCGATGCAATTTTCTTCTCTAGCTCATCTGTTGTCTCTGGATGGGAGCGATAATCGATCACAATATTGGCCCCCTCTTTTGCAAGCCCGAGGACGATTGCAGCTCCAATACCGCTATTGCCCCCCGTTACAATAGCTACTTTTCCCTTCAATTTCATAAATGTCCTCGTTTTGATGATATGAACGCAATATTGCAAAAGATTTGAATCCAATCAATAATTTTGCTAAATGTGAGAAATGAGTTTATACATAATTAATATTCTCCCCTCATGGATTCTTTTTTTAATCGCGATCATACTTGCAATATTTATTGGCTATTTTTTAACAAGACTTTTTAAAAAAGAGTCGCAAAGGATGAAACCAGAAGATTCTACAACCATTTCTTCTTTCTGCGCTCTGATTGGAACACTACAATCTTTTGTTTTGGCGTTTCTGGTCGTAACAGTTTAGCAAAGTTTTGAAAATGCACAAAAAATAACATATACAGAGTCAACTGCATTGTCAGCTTTATATCGAGATACTGCATGGCTAGATACAGAGCAAAAAGCGCAAGCAAGGCGTGATATAAAAACTATACATTGGCGGTGATTGATTTTGATTTTCCTCAAATGAAAAATGCAAAATTATCTGAAGAAAGTGAGGACGCGCTCAATGCGCTATTCGAATTATACGCAAATTTTGAAAAAAATGGTCTCTCTACAAGTCGAATGAATGAGAGCATATCTCAATTGAATCTTATTTCGAAAAATAGAGAATTTCGTCTGAATGCGTCAGAATCAGAATTGTCGGGGTGGCTCTATTTTATTTGATTATCGGAGGCTTCGGTATGATTGGATTGTCCTCGATGCTCCCACTATCGAGTTGGCCTAGACTTGCCTTGTTCAATGTAGTGCTTGCTACTTTTGGCATTCTCCTCCTAGCTTTAGCTTTTGTAATGGATCATCCATTTTCCGGCGATGTTTCCGTAACGAGCAAAGCCTATCAGGATGCATTGACAAGTTTTGCAAAAATAAAGTAATCAATTATATAAAAGATTCATGAAAGAAAATCTGCGCGAAACTGTTTCTCTTTGGCAAGACTTACACGAGCCAAAACACTATCAAACACTCAAGACTGACTTACAAACTGATGTATGTATTATTGGCGCTGGGATTTCTGGATTGTCCGCCGCTTACCATTTAGGCGAAAACGGGAAAAAAGTTGTCGTTATTGATGATGGTGACATTGCTGGTGGTCAAACATGCCGCACAACTGGGCATTTATCGAATGCTCTGGATGATCGCTACTATAACTTAGAAAGAGATTTCGGCGAAGAAGGGGCAAAGTTAGCAGCCAAAGCACACTCTTATTCAATCCATTTTGTCGCAGAGTTTGTCAAAAAACATCATGTGAAATGCCACTTTGGGTGGGTGGATGCTTATCTTTTTGAACCGCCAGGGAAAACGTCTGAAAATTTATTGAAAGAACGGGATGCCGCAATGCGCGCTGGGATTGAGGGCGTTGAAATTGTCGAAAGAGCACCGATTACTTCGTTTGATACAGGAAAAGCGCTTCGTTTTCCTGGACAAGCGGAATTTTCTCCTCTCTCCTTTATTGACTCATTTTGCAAGAATATCAACGGCTCTATTTATACTTCCGTACATGCATGTGATATCGATAAACAGAAAAATGGCTATCGAGTGATTACCGATAGGCGGTGTGAAATTATCGCAAAACATGTGGTCATTGCAACAAACAGCCCGACATTTAGCCGCTTCCTTCCTCATCTTAAACAGGCTCCTTATACGACTTATGTCATTACAGGGAAAATTAAAAAAGGGATCGTAACACCCGCTCTGTATTACGATACTCCTGATCCTTATCATTATATCCGTGTTTTCCCAGCCGATGAAATGCATGATTACCTAATCATTGGAGGCGAGGATCACCGCGCGGGAGAGAAAAAAGAGATTCAACTCATCTATGATCGACTTGAACAATGGGCGCGAGAACGATTTCCTGATATGCTAAAAAAGAGCCATCGTTGGTCTGGTCAAATTATCGAGCCAGTCGACAGTCTTGGCTTTATTGGACGTATTCATGATGAAATGTACATGATTACAGGCGATTCGGGGAATGGCCTTACGAACGGCATTTTTGGCGGTTATCTCATCAATGAGTTGATTCACAAAAGAAAAACTCCCTTTGAAAAATTGTTTGACCCCCACAGAAAGACTCTGAAAGAAACAGCTGATTTTCTCAAAGAAAATCTCAATACAGCAAGCCAGTATCGCGATTGGTTGACACCAGGGGAATCGAAGAAGATGCCTCTCAATAGTGGCGCTGTTGTCCGTTGTGGTCTTAAAAAATGTGCTCTCTTTCGCGATGAAAAAGGAAAAGTTCATAAAATGTCGGCTATTTGCCCACATTTAGGCGCAGTTGTTCGTTGGAATCAGATCGAGCACTGTTGGGAATGCCCAGCTCACGGCTCTCGGTTTTCAGCGGAAGGGAAAGTGCTTCAAGGACCTGCAAATTGCGATCTTACAAAGGACCTTTCCGACAACGATTCGCCATAATATGTGCAAGTCTTGTCGGCTCAGGAAGTCGGTAGCCTTTCAAGCATTTCATCACAATCTGCTTTGCGCCGTTTAAATTTGTTAAATGCCCCACAGAAATAATTAACGGATTTGCCCCTTTTTTACTGCGTAGAATTGCCCCTATTTCCTTTTCTTTCCAAATCAGTGAACTTCTTTTGGGTTTTCCAACCAAAATGGATTTAGCAACTCCAATTGTAGGAACATTTAGGAGTACGCCCAAATGACTTGCAATTCCAAGACCTCTTGGATGACTGATGCCATGACCATCCACTAAAATGAGATCGGGCTGAATCGCTAATTCATCATACGCCACTATAAGGGGAGGAACTTCTCGAAATCCAAGTAAGCCTGTCCGATAAGGAAACTCTTCTTTTAAAGCCTTAGTGACCACTTCTGTAATTTGTAACTTTGGATAGGACATCACGACAATTGCAGCATAAACCATTTTTTTAGGATCAAAGCGATTGCAACTCACATCGACGCCAGCAATATATCGTATGGGCTTGTCGAAGTCTTTACAAATGACCTTTTTTGCAAGTTCTTGTTGAAGCGTGATCATCGTTCAGTTTGTTAAATAAAAGCTTCGAGAACAAGTTGATAGAAGGTCCCCGAAAGGGCTTTCTATACAAATTAGAATCCCCATCCGTAACTAATAATTACAAGAGGAAACCATGTTAAATGTCTAAAACCTCTGCTATGATGAAATGTTCCATCTACATGACCAAATGTTGGAAAGCTTACTTGCGCTTGGAAAAAACGAATGTCATCAGTTTCATTTCGATATTGCTTACCAAAAACAAATTCCGGAGAAATCAAAAATCCTGTACTTCGGCGGTGACCTTTAAAAACTACACTCGGACCTACGCCTATGCCATAATACGATTGTGATCGTAGACAAGGTTTTGGATAATAATGATAGAGAAGATTTGTCTTCAATTGCGTGGCTGCAATCACAGTTTGCACTTGCAATGATGCATCGAATCCATGATGTCCAGCTTGAGACCGATAACCACCTGTAAACGCAGGTAGGGGAACTGGGAAAGGTCCAAGGCCAATACTTAAATAGCCAAAGCCTTGAGTTACTTCTTGTGGCATTGTTTCACAACTGACGACCTCTTCTTGTGCAATAAGAAACCCTGTAGCAAGCGATAAAGCTAGAACATATTTCAACATAACTCTCCTATTAACCTCAGTTTTGAGTTCATTCCGCTCGAATCTCATAGATCTTTTCGCAAATTTTCGCTTCTTTTCGCTCAAAAATATAACTTTTCGATATTTATTTTCGCGATACGTTGCGAAAATTTATCAAAAATCTCTATGACCTT
>DAIDIM010000049.1 GCA_027459365.1 Chlamydiota bacterium | reverse complement strand
CTCCTCCCTTGCCTGCCGATAAATCGAGTGTTACTGTATCGACAAACATGGGGGGTGATCTATTGTTCCTGCACCGGAACCACAGTCACATATGTTTTATCTGACTTGTGATACTGTACAATCCCGTCAGATAGGGCAAATAAAGTATAATCTTTACCTACTCCGACGTTCTTGCAAGGATGCCATTTTGTTCCACATTGACGAACGAGAATGCTACCTGTTGTAACAAATTGTCCCATCGTCGCTTTAATTCCAAGGCGTTGCGAATTCGAATCGCGTCCGTTTCGGGTAGATCCCTGACCTTTCTTATGTGCCATTTGTCAAAACCTTTCTTTAAGCCACTGCAATTTTGGTAATTTTCACTCGAGAATACTTTTGTCTATGCCCAACAGTACGGCGATAGTTTTTGCGCTTCTTATATTTAAAAGCGATCACTTTAGGACCTTTTTCTATCCCCAACACTTCTGCATGTACCTTACACGCAGCGACATGAGGAGCTCCAACCTTCGCATTAGATCCGTCAGTATAAAATAAAACTTTATCAAACATGACTTGACCTTCTTGGCCTAAGAGTTCTACATCAAGCTCATCGCCTTCCTGTACTCGATATTGTTTCCCACCTGTTTCGATGATGGCGTACATGATTCCTCCGAAAAATAATTGCCCATAATCATAAGCTAGAGAGCAGAGCCTGTCAAGCTGATATTTTCTCAATTCAGAAAAAGAAAACCTGAGAATATAAGCCCTGAGAGATTATCCAGGGCTCAAATAGAAAGCTATTTATTGAAATTTTTGTAAGCTTCTTTTCCAAGCCAGATACTAGTGTAGGCATACATACCTGACGCGGAACTATAACCAATACTGGACAGAATTGCACGAGACGCCAAACGATCGGCCGCGGTAGATACGCCTAAGACAGCCATCGAACCCAGAGCGAGTCCCGCTAATGCAGGAACTGTACAGTTAGACAGTCTACGGAGTGTCTTATCATCCATTTCAGAGACTTTTTTACATCCATAAAATGAAGCACCAGTAAGGCCTAAGGCCAATAAATTATTTCTTATCATATATATTCATCCTTTGTTTTATGTTATAATTTTATATTATATATATAATTATAGTCAAATACTATACTTACATTACACTTTACTACTTAATACTTTTTTTATTAAAATTATTCATTTACAAAACATGACTTTTCCGCAAGGAATTGCGAGAAAGTCTCGACTTTTCAATCTCTTACAGAGTCGTCAATATTTTTTTATAATTTCCACTTCTCAAGCAAATCTTTATACCATTGCTTCTTTTTTAGCTCAGTGATGCTTTTATCGATTGAGGAGATCAATTTTGTATGTTTCCCTTTTTCTGCTATGAAATGGAGACCTGCGTCATTTAAGGGAAGAGAGGCGATTTTCAACTTGTTGTAATAAATTCCGGAAGTAAAGCCAACTGCCTCAATCCGGTCCAGGAGGGCGCCATCGACATCTTGGGCGACTACGGCATCGAGCAACTCTATGGTTTTTGGATAATAGCGAAGGTAGATTTCGGGATACTTGTGCAGCACTTGTGTGACGTCATAGTCGCTAACAATTCCCAAAGTCTTCCCTTCCATCTCTTTGATTTTTTTCGTCTTTACATCTGAGGGAAGAATGAGGACAGGTCCAATGCGTAGAAAATTTTGAGTGAAATCGTATTTGTTTTTATTGAAAGTATATGGTGGTAATGAAGAGACCGCTACGTCATATTTTGACGAGATGGGGACGATGATAAATTCGATTTTTTGCTCTTTTGCTATTTTTTGGAGAAGATCATCGACAAAGCCGTTGACATAGGGGTTCTGATCTCCAAAATTCAATGGGTACCAGGCTCTGTCGATCCCCAATCGTATTTCTTTGGGCGCCTTTGTACTGCATGCACCAAAAAAAAGGGCGAGTAATAATAATAAATATCTCATTTTGGCGTACCGACAATTCTGCAACGATCGTGCTCAGAATACTCTTCCCGAACTTTTTTTAATATCTCTCTTTCCGGAAGAAGGGGGGTGATCTCCCAGATTTTTTCTGCATATGCGCGAACCGCGTTATCGACAGAAAATTTCCCCATCGCTGCAACGTTATGAATGGCAAATTTCGCCCACTTCAGTGGCTCTGAAAAATAAGTTTCTACTTTCTGTTGTGTCTCATAATAGGATCGAAAATCTTGCAGTACGCGGAAAAAATCCCTTCCTACGAGCTCCTGATGGATTTGTGCAAAATTGGCTGTCTCGTCGTCTGTTTTAGCAAACGTTCCGTCTTTAAGCGAATCAACAACGCGACGCAACGGTTCATCGTGAATATAGACTTCCCAAGATTGATACGGTTTTAAATTATCGAGCGCGCTTGCCCCAAATTTGAATGGCCACCACAGGTCTGTGACTTCCTGATGCATTTCGATATTGGCACCATCTTCTGTTCCGATTGTGAGGGCGCCATTGATGGAGAGCTTCATATTTCCGGTTCCGGAAGCTTCCCATCCGGCTGTAGAAATTTGCTCGGACAGGTCAGCTGCAGGGATGATCACCTCAGCGCGCGATACATTGTAATTTTCTACATACACTACGCTCAAAAGTTTTCTTAAAAGGGGATCTTCTTGAATTTTCCTCTGTATTGCACAGATAAATTGGACAATCTGCTTGGCTCGCAAATATCCAGGCGCCGCCTTTCCTCCAAAGATGACAAGTCTTGGCGCAGCTGCTCTTTTTCCCTCTTTGATTTCAAACATCATCATGACAACATGAAGCGCATTGAGCAGTTGTCTTTTATATTCATGAATTCGTTTGATCTGAACATCAAACAGCGCGTTTTCATCCACTTCACATGTATGCTGAATCATTTTCCCAGAAAGATCGCGCACAGCATTTTCATTTCTCAAAAAATTTAGCAGTGTCCGTTTATTCTCTTTTTTAATATGGAGAAACTCCTCTTGAGACTCTGGGTCCTCGGCAAAAGCATGGAGTTTAGAAAGTTCGTGAAAATTTGCAATCCATCCACTCCCGATTCTTTTACTAATGAACTGAGCCAGATTTGGATTTGCATCGAGTAACCATCGCCGTTGTGTGACCCCATTTGTGATATTCAAAAACTTCTTGGGAAACATCTCGTAAAAATCTTTAAATAGCTCTTTTTTTAGAATCTCTGTATGGAGTTGCGCGACACCATTTACCTTATGCGATCCAAAAATCGCTAGATTGGACATGCGGATTTGTCCCGATTCGATGACCGACATTCGGCGCACCCTTTCCTCATCGCCTGGGTACTTTGCACGCACCTGATCACAGAGCATCGCATTGAGCCTTTGAATGACCTTATGTTGTCTTGGCAAAAATTCTGCAACGCGATGCTCATTCCACTCCTCTAGTCCTTCACGTAAAACCGTATGATTTGTATAGGCA
>DAIDIM010000041.1 GCA_027459365.1 Chlamydiota bacterium | reverse complement strand
TTGGAATCACGCAACACAATATGTCAGCAGGTCAGGCTGCAAAAATTTATACTCTCCTATCCATTGGCGATGGTCTTGTTTCACAAATTCCCTCTCTCATGATTGCAATTACAGCAGGTATTGTAACTACGCGCGTCTCGAGTGAAAAAAAAGATACCAATCTTGGAAGAGAAATTTCAGAACAATTGCTCAATCAACCAAAAGCCTTAATCATTTCAGGATCGGTGCTCGGTGCAATGGCATTGATTCCAAGTTTTCCTGCTTGGCCCTTTTTACTTCTCGCAGGGATCATAGGATCAACAGGTTACGTATTCAATAAAAATTCAAAACGGATAGCTGCAAAAGCCGCTGCTGGCATCACAGCAACTGACACCAATGTACCAGGTCACGCAATTGCGGCTGGCGGTTCCGAAGATTTTGCCCTCACACTTCCTGTCGTTTTAGAAATTGGTTCGGCCCTTTCTCAAACACTTCGTAGAGATAAACAGGGGCTCACCTTCATTGATCAAATGATCCCCAAAATGCGCCATTCTCTCTATCAAGATCTTGGAGTTCGATTTCCTGGTGTTCATGTAAAAACCGATTCACAAACTCTCGACAAAACAGAATATGCGATCCATCTCAATGAAGTTCCCATTGTCAGAGGAAAAATCCTCCTCAAATATCTTTTGACAAATGAATCAGAACAGACCCTTCAGCGCTATAACATCCCTTTTGTCACACAAAAAAGTACCCTTGGAATGCCAGCACTTTGGGTTGATGAAAAATATCAAGATCTCCTCAAAAAAGCAGGGATCCGCTATTGGACAGGGCTTGAAGTGATGATCCTTCACCTCTCTAAATTCTATCGTCAATACGCAAGCGAATTTATCGGCATCCAAGAAGTACGCGCAATGATTGAATTTGTTGAAAAATCGTTCCCCGATCTCATTAAAGAGGTCACGCGCCTGGTTCCTCTACAAAAGATGACCGAAATTTTCCGCCGCCTTGTTCAAGAGCAAATCTCTGTCAAAGATATCCGTACCATCCTTGAATCTCTCAGCGAATGGGCACAAACAGAAAAAGATACCATCCTCCTCACCGAGTATGTCCGCTCATCCCTCAAGCGTTATATCAGCTATAAATATTCACTCGGTCAATCGGTCCTCTCTGTCTATCTTCTCGATCCTGAAATTGAAGATATGATTCGTGGTGCTATTAAGCAAACATCAGCCGGATCCTATCTTGCGCTCGATCCAGACTCTGTCCAACTGATCCTCCATTCACTGCGCACAACCATCCAACCCACACCACCTGGAGGCCAACCACCCGTCCTTCTCACAGCAATCGATGTGCGCCGCTTTGCCCGCAAGCTCATCGAAGGCGAATTTCCCGACCTACCGGTCGTCTCATTCCAGGAGATTGTCCCCGAGATCAGGATCCAACCTTTGGGCAGAGTTCAGCTGAAATAGAGCGTTGCAACAAACCTGCCTCCCATATATAACCCAAAATTATGAGCGACCCAAATTTCTCCCATATTGTTCCTATTAATAATCAGGCAGTACAGCACATCCGCCAAGAAGCCAAGCAATCTGTTGCAACAACTGTCACAAGTGAAGGAAATCTCTCCGAATATGTGGAAAATACCCTCTTCAATCCGGCGCAACAGGCGCAGCGTTTCCGCGACCTTGAAAGACTCAAACATACGCAAACAAAAGAGAAAGTAGAAAATCCAGAAGATGAGCAGATCGAGGCGGTTGAAAATGCAGATGAGGTTGCGACCCGCTTTTCCCGCAACAATCCAGAGCTTGAAGAGCGAACATTAGCGATTCTACAAAGTCTCATCAAAACAACGGACACTCCCGAAGAGGCTTTAGCCAAACTCTTTTCTGTCTATCCAGATCCGGCTCTTGCCGATGAAGCACTTGATTTTCTCATTGAGACAGCTAAGGCTGACACTCTTCCCTTACTTCAACAAACCAAAGCGCTTCTAAATCGGGATTATGAAAGGCAAGTAAAAGCGGGTCGCAATATTGGTGCCCTTGCAAGAGAGTTTGCAACAGAAGGGCTTGGCTCACCTACTTCATTGCGAGATATGTATCGGGATGTCACTGGCAATCGGCGCGAGCCATTGAAGCTCTTTGATGAGCTGAGCGAAAAGTACCCATACGCGAAATTAAAATTGGTGATTACATTTTTACTTCACTCGCTCGGCCAAGATCTCAAATCCAAAGGGCCCTCAATTGATCCTGGCAATTTGGCTCGATTAATTGAAGAAACTCGATCTCTTCAAGGGATACTCGGCGTCTATCGTTTTTTCCAATCCCGTTCCAAACTCATCGACAATCAATTCAAAGCCTTTGGCTTTCCTCGACCCCAGCAGCTCAATTTTGAGACTCTCGCCCGCCTTCTGATTAAAATGTTGCAAGAACGATTTGTCAATCCGGAAAAGATCTTGCAAACTGCCAAGATGCTTGGAATTGAAGAAGAGGTACGAGCGCAAATCCTCACTTACTCGCAAATGTATGATGCTCTAAGACAAATATCTCCCCGTTACTACCGCAATACGCAACATCGCAATGATATGGCAAAGTCTTTTGTTGACACGCTCGAACAATTAGACGATAAACTCGAAGAAGAAAAAGAAGAAAAAAAGAAAAAGAAAAAGAAAGATGAGTGACTCATTCTCTATACTTCTCGAGGAACTTGGTAAGGAATTGCAACTCTCACTTGTTCCGGATAAATACAACGCCTGTTCACTGGTTATTCCACCTCTCACCATTCAACTTGAACTCGATAGCAATCAGGAAAATCTCTTTCTCTTCTCAAAAATCATCGAACTTCCACCTGGAAAATTTCGTGAAAATGTTTTGGCAGCAGCGTTAGTTGCTAATGGTCTCAGAGATCCAAGAGCTGGAATTTTTGGCTATTTTGCCCCTACAAATCATCTGACCCTCCATCAAAGTTATCCTCTGAAAATTCTCAAGGGAGAAAATCTCGCCGGTCTCTTTGGAGCTTTTTTTGAACTGGCTCAAAGTTGGTATGAATCGATTCATCGAGGACAACCAAGTCCGATGAGCTCCTCTTCCCCTCCTCCATTTGGAATCAGGCTGTGAAAACGGATGCCCACTGGAAAAAGATTGGCCAAAGTTCGCACCATGGCATAATTGTCCCTTTGTCTGCGATTCGGACAAAAAATAGCCATGGGATCGGAGAATTCCTCGACCTCATTTCGCTAATCGACTTTTGCAAACAAATCGGTTTTGATACCATTCAACTTCTTCCGATCAATGATAGTGGCTATGATCAGAGCCCTTATACGATTCTCTCATCTAGCGATTTAAATCCAATTTTTATCAGCCTCACACCCCTCGGAATCGAGGATGCAGAATTGAAGGAATTGAATGGAACGGGCCGTGTCGAATACCAAAAAGTTCGAAAAAGGAAACTTGATCTTCTCAATGACTATTATCAAAAGAATAAAACCCGTTCCAGTTTCGAAGATTTTCTTCAATCTCTTTGCTATTCGCAAATGGATGAAGTAAAGAATTATGCCACTAAGAATCAGTGCTTTATAAAAGGAGACATCCCCATTCTCCTCAGTTCAAATAGCAAGGATGTGAAAGAAAATCCAAATCTCTTTAACGACGATCTTGTCGCGGGAGCGCCCCCCGATATGTACAACAAGGATGGGCAGAAATGGGGTTTTCCAATCATGAATTGGGGTGCAATGCGTGAAAATCATTTTACTTGGTGGAGGCATCGGCTTGCAAGGGCATCCGAACTCTATCACATGTATCGGATCGATCATGTGGTTGGCCTCTTTCGTATTTGGTCGATTCCAAAAAATAAAAAAGCAATCGAAGGTTTTTTTGTTCCGCAAGATAAAGATTTATGGGAAGAGCAAGGGAGAGAAATTCTTTCCATGATGTTAGACGCAAGCGCGCTTCTCCCAATTGCAGAAGATTTGGGAACGGTTCCAAATATGGTGCGCCATGTCCTAAAAGAATATGGCATTTGTGGCGTCAAAGTCATTCGATGGGAAAGGAGATGGCATGGTGATCTAGGATATATTCCGTTCAATGAATATGAGCCTTTAAGCCTAACAACAGTTTCCACACACGACTCAGAAACACTCCAACAATGGTGGAAAAATGAGCCTGAGGAGGCAAAGCTTTTTGCAAGTTTTAAACATTGGCAATACCAAAGCGTTCTCACAAAAGAACAGCGCTTTACCCTCCTTCTCGATGCACATCATACTCCAAGCTATTTTCACATCAATCTTTTGCAAGAATATCTCGCCCTTTTCCCGGAACTTGTATCTGACAATCCCGACGATGAGCGGATCAACATTCCAGGAGAGGTTCTTCCCACCAATTGGACCTACCGCATCAAACCTAGTATCGAAGAGCTACAACAGCACGAGCAGCTCATCTCATTGATGACAAAGCTTACGATGTGATAAAACAATTGTGATGAAAAAAACACACGTAAAAGACTTTTTGATAGGGACAAATGAGCCCCTTGCATTTCTGTGCGGCCCTTGTGTCATAGAAAGCGAAGAGCATACACTGCGCTGCGCCGAGGATTTACAAAAAATTTTCGCAAAAACAAGTTTCAATCTCATCTTCAAAGCAAGTTACGATAAAGCAAATCGCTCATCGGTCCACTCTTTTCGAGGACCTGGACTTGAAAAGGGATTAAAAATTTTACAGCGGGTACAAAAAGAGTTCAACCTCCCTGTCATTACCGATGTTCATACAATTGTTGAGGCAGAGATGGCCGGCTCCATCTGCGACATGATTCAAATTCCTGCATTCTTGTGCAGACAAACAGATCTGGTTGCGGCGGCAGGTAGGACAAAAGCGGCGGTCAACGTAAAAAAAGGGCAATTCCTCGCCCCTTGGGATATGAAAAATGTGGTCGAGAAACTCCTCTCTGTAGGCTGTCAAAACATTCTCCTCACAGAGCGAGGTGTCTCATTTGGCTATAACAATCTCGTCAGCGACATGCGAGCAATTCCCCTCATGCAACAATTGGGCTTTCCCGTCTGTTTTGATGCCTCTCATTCCACACAATTGCCAGGCGGCCTTGGAACATCAACTGGCGGCCAAAGAGAATTTATCCCCATTCTTGCCTCTGCGTCCGTTGCTGCCGGCAGCAATGCACTTTTTATCGAATGCCATCCAGATCCAGCCAATGCAAAAAGCGATGCAGCAACCGTGATGCCGATGGATGGCCTTAAAATTCTTCTGCAGCGGTTAGAAAGAATTTATCAAGCAATCCATGTTTAAATGGCCGATCATTTTTTCCCTATCAATTATTGGAATCTTTGGAATTCTCATCGTTTACCATGTTGTGACTATCCACCCATCCGATCGGATACTGTATCAAAAAATCCAACAACAAACACAACTACTCAGATCCAGCCAATCATTAGAAAGAAGCCCCTCAACACAATTGCGCAAAGATGCCCGGAAAGACATTTGGACACAAGACAGAGTCCACTTCCAAATGAATGCAGATCATTCAAAATTGACACTCAAACAAAAAAAAGACAAAGTTGAAGCATCTGAAGAGTTAGAAAATATTATATGCGAAAACCCAGTTGGGAAAATCATCGCGAAACAGGGGACATTTGAGTACCCCGAGCAACATTTTTTAGCAACACAGGTCACCTGCACCCATTCGCTTGGAATTTTAGAAGCGCAAACCGCCACTCTTCAGTCGCCCGATGAAACGCTTGTTTTAGATAACGGAGTCGATTTAAAAGCATCCGATTTCTCGCTCCATGCGAAAAAAGCCATTTGCGAAGTACAGGATCGAAATCAGCAAATCAAATTTTCCCAAGACATTGTATTTCGTTCTCTTTTCGGAGCCGTTGCAACAGGAGATCAAGCCATTTACCAAGCAGATCACTTAAATCTCTATTCCGACAACAACGCTTGCCATCTTCACTATCTCACTCACCTTTTAAAGGCAAAAGTGATGGTTTTTGACCTTAAAAACCAAACCATTCTATGCATGCAACCGGAAGGGATTTTTGAAAAGACACTCCAATTTATGGCCGAATCGCTTGAGTTAAAAAAAGAGACAATGACCCTATCCAATCACGTCCATCTCGAGCAGGAAAACAGCTTTTCCATCGATGCAGACACCTGTCACATCACACTCAATGAAAAGAGCCCAACACGGATTGAAATCAGCAATAACGTCCGCTTTTTCTCTCCTCAAGAAAAAGAGCTATACGCTTTAGCTGATCAAATTAATTATTACCCACAAGAACAAACCCTCATTTTCACAGCCCATGCTCCAAAACGGGTCCTCTTTTGGCAAGGGGGAACGAGCATCAGCGCGCCAGAAATCCGCATCCACAAAGAGCTCATCCAAGGAATTGGCGATGTGCGCTTTACATTCAACCTTGAAGAGCAAGGGCTCATTGATGAACACATTTCAAAATATTTATACTTCCCTTTTCTTAACTAAGTGTGGGCAATTTTTCTCCCCAAACATCGTTTTTCTTGATTTGGGGAGAAGTTTTGTAAGTTATTTTGCCCAATTACTTGGATAAAATTTATTAAGAAAAGGCATAATCACAATTACGATGAGCTTACTTGAAGTCAAAAATCTTGAAAAAACCCTCGGTGGCAAATCCATTGTGAATGGGCTCTCTTTTGAAATAAAACCAGGAGAAGTCGTTGGCTTGCTCGGCGCCAATGGGGCGGGAAAAACAACCGCCTTTTACATGACAATCGGCCTCATTAATCCAGATCGTGGCCAAGTCTTCTTTAAAAACCAAGACATCACCCATGTGCCGATCCATCAAAGGGCCAAGATGGGAATCGGCTATCTTGCTCAAGAACCGTCCGTTTTTCGGGCATTGACCGTTGAGGAAAATATTTTGTGCATTTTGGAAACTCTCCCTATTTCAAAACAGACAAGAAAAACAAGACTTGAAGAGCTTTTGGCAGAATTGAATCTGCAACATTTACGAAAGAAGAAGGCGATTACATTATCTGGCGGTGAGCGGCGCCGCTTAGAAATTACACGAGCCCTTGTGACACAACCCTCTCTTTTACTCCTTGATGAGCCATTTGCAAATATTGATCCATTAGCTGTGGCCGATGTCAAGCATCTCATACTCCATTTAAAGCAAAAAGGGATCAGCGTTCTCATCACCGACCATAATGCGCGCGAAATCTTCTCGATTGTAGATCGAAGTTATCTCATGAAAGAGGGCAAAGTTCTCCTCTCAGGAACAGTTGATCAGCTCTTGGCGGACAAACAGGCTCGGGCGAGTTATTTTGGTGAAGACTTCCATCTCTGAAAGAACTCGATCTACAGTTAGGGTCTCAAGACAGTCGCTATACTTACTCCCCCCACAACCATCTTGATAGCAGGGCCGGCAGGAAAAGTTTTGCGCCACAATTCTGGCATTCGGATTTCTCCAAGGCCCCCAAGTGATATCGGAAGTTGGCCCAAAAATGGCCACAACCGGATGCTTCAGAGCACTCGCTATGTGCAGTGGAACCGAATCGACACAAAGTAGCATTTCGCTTTTGTAGATCAATGCACCAAGCTCTTTCAATGTGATATTTCCAGCAAACACCTCCACATCAAGACCTTCTGCTATTCGGTTTACCATTGCAACTTCTATAGGATCTGGCCCCGATGTTAAAACCACCCTTTTCCCCATCTCACATAACCGCGCAATACACTCTCGCATTCTTGACCAGCATTTAAAGCGCCAGCGCGATGTTGGTGAAATGAGGATAAAAGGCTCTTTTGGCCCTTTGTCAATTGCAAAAAACAACTCTCTTTCCGACTCTTGTGGGAAAATTCCAAGAATGCGAAGCGCATCTAGATTTCTCTCCACAGTATGTCGCAGTCCCGGTGCCTGCTTCACCTCATGGGTAACTAATTTTTTTTGCCATTTCCCCTTCGGAGGAAAGCTCACTCGAATCTTTGCACCCGAAAAATAGGCAATCAAAACCCCCCTATCCCCTTCAGTTAAATTGATCACGAGATCATATTTTCTTTTTCGAACCGCACGCATTGTGTTGAGGAAACTTCCCTTCGTGCAATTCAAAATCTCATGAATCGATGGGTGCCCTTCTAACATTGGAGAGGCCTCTTCATAGACACAAGCATCAATTATGGCATGAGGAAGAGCGCCTTTAAGGCAGGAAAAAACAGAGCTAGATAGGAGTACGTCGCCTAAATGCCTGAGCTTTATGACTAAAACCCTCATTATTTTTGAGAGATCTGGATAATTCCCATAAGTCATTTTGTTGAATATAATAGAAAGTGCCTTTAAACTTCAACGTGACTCAAAATCAGTGACTTAGAAAAAGTCTTATAAAAATTTCGTGAGATTTATTATCGACTCTTTTAGAATGTTATTACAATATTCAGGAGAATTTTAGCATGGCAATCGAACAAACCCTTTCCATCATTAAACCAGACGCGGTAGGTCAAAATCAGATCGGCAACATCATTGAATATTTTGAGCGTGACGGACTGAGTGTGGTTGCAGCCAAAATGCTCCATCTGACTCAAGAGCAAGCGGTGAAATTCTATGAGATCCACCAGCAACGTCCTTTCTTTAAAGATCTAGTGACCTTCATGACTTCAGGCCCAGTTCTGGTCATGGTTCTCGAAGGCGAAGATGCAATCGCAAAAAACCGAAAGATTATGGGAGCAACAGACCCAGCGAAAGCCGAAAAAGGGACCATTCGTGGAGATTTTGCAACGAGCATCGATCAGAACGCAGTGCACGGATCGGATAGCAAAGAGACAGCGAAAGTTGAAATCGCCTTCTTTTTCAAACCCTTTGAGATCACCAAACGGGTCCAATAAAAAAGACTAATCTGCCAAATAATCCGTGTCTGTTTTTGGCAGAATTTCACAATAGACAATCTCAATACTTATTCAATAGGATTTGTCCTTAAATAATTTTGACAACTATTAAGGTCGTATCAAGTATAGGATTAACTCTTATTTGCGAATTTATGGAACAAATATCCGATACCTAAAGCGGCGATCGTTGTTACGATCGTGCCTTGATTGCTAGGGCTTAACCATAATGAATATCTATTAAAAAGATTAGGTTTAGACAATTCTTTAACACATTCAGAATGTCCATACTTCATTGCGCCTTCAATAGCCTTCTCTCTATCACTATTAGAAATAACATAATATGACAAAATTGCACGGATACACAAATAATGTCCGTTTTTAGCAGCTTCTACATCAGCCATGCCTCTATT
This sequence comes from Chlamydiota bacterium, assembly GCA_027459365.1. Classification (GTDB taxonomy): domain Bacteria; phylum Chlamydiota; class Chlamydiia; order Chlamydiales; family SM23-39; genus DAIDHZ01. Next base: position 387 of record DAIDIM010000041.1, on the reverse strand, counting down.
ACGGGGATCAATGGGGCCGTTTGCGAGTAATGCTTTAAGACACTCAAGGTGACCGTTTCCAGCAGCGAATTGGGCAGCAACGCTTCTATAAAAGGTACCAATGGGACCGTTTGCGAGTAATACTTTAAGACACTCAAGGTGTCCGTTAAGAGCAGCGTTTGAAATAGCCCAGCCTCTACAATCTGAACTAATCGGACCGTTTGCGAGTAATGCTTTAAGACACTCAAGATGTCCGTTTTTACCAGCTTTATCAACGGCCATGCCTCTATTACGGGGATCAATGGGGCCGTTTGCGAGTAATGCTTTAAGACACTCAAGGTGTCCGTTTTCAGCAGCAACTTGAAGAGCCGATTCTATAGCTGATTGATGAATTGGAGCGTTTGCAAG
>DAIDIM010000026.1 GCA_027459365.1 Chlamydiota bacterium | reverse complement strand
AATTCACATCGAGAATGGCTCTGAGAGCCATTCCCGATGCGCCTCTTCGACGATATTCGAAAATATCCCAAATCTCCTCGAAGAATTCACATCGAGAATGGCTCATGGGTCTTGCAAACGATTTTCCAGATCTCTTTTGCGCGCGCTTGCCTGCGTAACTGTTTATCGCTTTGGTTGCTACCTTGGAAATTTTCCATATCAAAGGGTTCTGCAAATGCAAGATGTACGGGTGTCCTTTTTGTAATGCGTATTTCGCCAAGCTCTTTTTGAATGGTTTCAGGAGGTGGGAGAAGGTCGTACGTGGAGAGGGTAAAGGGGACAAAATGGGTTGTCGTTTTTGCTTTTTTTGCCATCAGATAGAAAAGCTCAATTGCCTCTGGATCAAATGGGGCCACTTCAATGACACCATCTTTATTTTTCCGATCTCTACCGCCACTTGGCGCCACATAAATAATCTTTCCACCTTCCTCAAGGAGCTTACTCATCAGCTGCATCGTCTTTTTATTATGAATCTGCTTTTCCTCCTTTTTTTCAGGAGGAAAATCGATGTAGCGCTTTGAATAGATACAGAGAAGATCACATCCTTTGCTAAAGGGGATGGCGAGGGGATCTGTAACCACCCTTTCTCCTGCCACAAAAATCATCGATTTTGCAATCTCAGGATACTCTTTTTCGAGACTCACAGCGATTGCTTGAGGGTCGCTTTCAGTCTGATGGTTGGCAAGTAAGATGACGTTTTCTTTCTTTCGCAATGCAGTTGAAATATTTTTGAGGTGATCGCGTCCTTGGATTTTTGAATTTTGTAGATCGATCAATGGCTTTATAAAGTCAAGTCCAAATTGATAATAATCAAAGGGATGAACTATTTTTTTATGATAAGGCTCAAAATGATAAGGCCCTTCTTGAAGAAAGAGTAAATAAAGAATCAAAGTTGGTAAACAGGAATCAAAAGAGAGTACTGCCTGTTTATACGCTTCAAAAAATAAAATGAGATGTTGCGCATCTTGGACTTTTAGATGGGCACATGTTTTTTCAAGTTCTTTTTGAAACTCAATTTCAAGTATCGATTTTTTGTCCATTGGTCGTTGAATAAAATACAAACTCATTTAAATGGATCGAATCGTTGATCGCAAATTCCAAATGGGCGTTGGATTTACCGACCAGCTTCGTATAATACGATTTATCGCTATATTCGAGATAACGGTACAGTTCCGGATGGACAACAAGTTTGAGTGCAAATTGATTTTGGCAAAAGACAAGTTTTTTTAAAGCCCTTTCAATCTCCAGTGATACACTCTCATGGCTCTTAATGAGTCCGCTTCCAGAGCAGTAAGGGCATGTGGTATAGATTGTTTGCGCAAGCGATTCCCGATTTCTTTGTCGTGTCATTTCAACAAGGCCAAATTCACTCATACCAAGAATTGTACATTTTGCTGAATCTTCTTTCATGCACTCTTTTAAATGATCGAGAACCCTCCGTTGATTTTTTCGGACACGCATATCAATGAAGTCGCAGATCACAAGGCCGCCGATATTTCGAATCCGAAGTTGCCGTGCAATTTCTTGTACTGCTTCAAGATTGATCCGAACGAGAGTCTCCTCGACATCACCGCCTGTTGGATTTGTTGAGCTCCTTCCAGAGTTCACATCAATTGTGTGCATCGCCTCTGTTTGATCAAAGAAGAGATAGCCTCCCGATTTCAACCAGATTTTTGTCTTCATGGCTTTATCGATCTCACGCTCAACATTGAATCTCTCGAACATCGGCATTTTATCGCGATAGAATTCGAGTTTTAAAGGATGTTCACTTTCATATTTTTGATAGAGCTGTTTGCACCGTTGAAACGTCGCATAATCATCAATCAGTAGCCGGTCATATCCTTTATCAATGCAATTGATCACTGTTCGCTTGACAAGATCGGATTCCTCAAAAAGCAATGTTGGTCGATCTGCTTTGTGGAATTTTTCCACAATTGCTTGCCATGTATTGAACAAATCGGTGGCCTCATCAATGAGCATGTCTGTCGAGACTCTTGCACTCGCAGTTCGGCAAATCAATCCCATATCTTGCGGCATTTCAAAAGAGCGGATCAATTTTTTGAGCTGTTCACGCACTCCTGGATCTTCAATTTTTTTGGACACCCCTCTATGGGAGTTGTTGGGAAGCAATACGAGGTACCTTCCGGCGATAGAAATATTGGAAGTAAGGCGGGCTCCCTTAGATCCGATCGGCTCTTTCACCACTTGAACTAAAACTGGCTGCTCAGGTTTTAAAATTTGGGTGATATCTTTTGTTTTATTGGAGGGTTTTGTCTCGTTTTCAAATTCGAAGTCCATGTCAAACATTTCTTCGAATTTTTTCCGATTTTCAAGAATATCGCTGATGTGAATAAATCCATTTTCGCCTTCATTAATATCGACGAAAGCAGATTGAATATTGTGTAGAATATTGGTCACTTTGCCCCGATAAATATTCCCTGTAATTTGGCGAGATTTTTTTCGGTCAATGACCAGGTCGTAAAGCTGACCATTCTTTAAATGCGCATAGCGGATTTCTTTCGATTCAACGTTGAGTAAAATATCATTCATAAAAGTAGTTTAGCATTTTGGAGAGAGTTTTGAAAGGTTTTCATAAAATCTTTTTTTACGCGGTCAATAGTTCCAAGCACAGCATTGATAATGGCCTCTTTTGTCGAGTATCCATGACATTTGATCACGAGACCTTTTACACCTAGTAAAATAGCTCCTGAATATTCAGCATAATGAAGGTTTTTTTTAATCTGGGCAAATTGGGGGTTTTTTGGGATCTGATCTAAAATGAGCCCCGCTATCCCTTCGGCGGTTTTAAGGAAAATATTTCCGGTAAATCCATCGGTTACTAATGCATCTACATCTCCGTCAAATACAGATTTTCCTTCCACGTTTCCAACGAACTTAAAAGGGGGATTGGGATATGTTTGGAGAAAATGGTATGCTTGCCTTAGCTCTGAGGTTCCCTTTAGAGGCTCCTCGCCAATATTTAAAAGTCCAATTCGAGGAGTAATAAGACCCATTGTTTGGAGGTAAGCTGTTGCCATCACCGCAAATTGCACCAGATTTTCCGCTTTATATTGCACATTTGCACCCAGATCTAAGACGGCAATCGAATGTTTTTTGGATGGGACATAGGAAAGAAAAGCAGGCCTTGTAATACCGGGAAGAGTTGAGAGGATCAGTTTAGAACCTAAAACAAGGGCTCCAGAATTTCCGGCAGTGACAAGTGCATCCAATTGTCCCAATTTTAACATCCGTAGACCAACAAACATAGATGCATTCTTCTTTTTTCTAAGAGCGACGGTTGGAGAGTCATCCATTTTGACAAAGTCAGAGGATTCGATAGGGATTAGTTCGAACCCATCTTCGGAAATAGATTGTAAAGCTTCAAGTAAAACCGAAGGGGAATGATCGTTCCCCATCAAATCTACACCAATACGATATTTATTCAGAGGCAGCTTCAACGACTTGGCCTTTGTAGTGACCACAGGCTGGACAAACTCTGTGTGGGAGTCTCCCTTTGCCGCAATTCGAACACTCGGAAAGGTTTTTTGGTTTTTTCGCATGGTGCGATCTACGGGAATTCTTTTTTGCGTTTGAAACGCGATTACGTGGTACTGCCATTGGAATCTCCTAAATTGGAAAATGGAAAATTAGATGTTTCTTTTTGTTTTTCGTGCATAAATGGAGCAATGATCAAACGTTCAGGACAATTGCCTTGGTTGCACTCTACATACTGCGGAAGCTCGATCAACAGAGATTCTCTCAAAAAATCTTTATAATCGTAAATCCCACTCGGTATCTCGTTTATAGGCACGGCATTATAGCACTCTTTTACACTCAAGTCTATCTCAATCATCTCATTGCAAATTGCACAAGGCATTTTAAGTTTAGTAGATGCACTCAGATGGAGAATGAGCTCACTTTCTGTAAGATACGCCTCACCCACGACGAGGACAGGAAAATCCATTTTCAACTCCTCCTCCTGAATATCAAGAAAGACAGGAGAAAAGGATTCATGAATTGTTTGCGTTTGACCGTTTTTGAGACGATCAATCCAGATCAGAAATGGGCTGCTCATAAATGTAGGGCTAATTTTAACGCAAGATAGTCTTAAAGTTCAAGGACCAAGGAAAGGCATACCCAAGACAAGATAAAAATATTTTGTTGTATAACCAAGTAAAATCAAAAATTTGATTATACAGCCAAGAACATGATTTGCCAAGATAGGCCTGATACGAGCCATTCTCGGTGTGAATTCTCCGAGGAGATTTGGGATATTTTCGAACGAGTTTACCCCATTTTCGCAAAGCTGATATCTTACTAAGTTATATGGCTTTGCGAAAAATGGCGGTAAAACTGTCGAAAAGATTCCCGAATATCGTCGAAGAGGCACATCGGGAATGGCTCCTATTAATTTATGGTTGATATTGGAAATAATGATCTGTATATTGAGGAAGAGGTGACATTGCTTAGAGTTCAAGGAAAGGAAGCAATCGCTGTGAGGCCAATAGAGAAAATAGTCAACACAGCTTCTTATGAATTGCTTTGTTCTTTCAACGCTTGATTGTCCCGAATATATATTTGAGGAGCAACAATGTCTACCCGTACGCACCCTTCTGTTCATCACTATTTAGTCCCTCTTTTGCTTTTAACACTGCCCATCCGTGAGTGCGATTTTCGCGCATTATCCGGCGCTGGTCGTCGAATTCGGGGCCGCGGCGGTGCTCGTCGCCGCACTGCTCGCACGGGCTTTTTCGCGACGCTTCGGGATTCCGTCGATTATCA
>DAIDIM010000002.1 GCA_027459365.1 Chlamydiota bacterium | reverse complement strand
GTCGCAAGATCATCAAGAGGGTTAGGGAAGCGGAAGATAAGTTCTGGCAAGAAGATGCTGTAATGGATGAGCAGAACGAGAAGCAAATGTACTAAAGAATTGTTAAGAAAATCGATCACGTCATTTGCACGGGACTATAATCTCTTCTCTTGCCGCTTTTTCCGCTTCTTCCATCTTTTTGTCTGCTTCAGCCACTTTTTTTTCTTGATCAAGAATAACATCAGCTTCAGACTCTAATTCTTGCAGATTTTTCGCAGCTGATGTCTGAGGGCCAAGTAGTTTTACTGCTTCGTTGACAATTTCTGATATTTTTTTCTTACTTTCATCAAAGTCTTTGAAATCTTTCCCATCAGGTAGATATGCATATATCTGATTTTTTGCATCTTTTATTATCTGTTCACGAGAATTATGGGGTGGTTCTTTAGCACCAGATATAGGAGGGATTTCCATTTAAACTCCGCGTTTTCTTTTTTGTTTATAAAAAAATGGATTATCAATCAAGAAATTTTAATGATAAAAAAATATAGTCTGTAAAGACGATTTATAATATGGAATGATACATGGATTTTTCAGGTTTTATTCTTGAGGGACACAGGGGAGTGCAAAGTCTAAGACCTGAAAACACACTCGCATCCTTTCAGAAGGCGATCGATCTTGGGATAAAATGGGTCGAACTTGACCTTTTAGCAACAAAAGATGGTCATGTTGTCATACATCACGATTTTGATATCGATGGTCAACTTGTTTATTCATTGACGTTAGAAAAGTTAAGGAGATTTGATGTTGGAAGTAAGACTAATCCTCATTTTCCTGAACAGCAGTCTGTTCCTAGTTCTATTCCTACATTAGAAGAGCTTTTTTGTATTGGCAATGGTCTCCATTTTAACCTCGAAATCAAAAGCCACCTAAATCATCCAGAGTACACACCGCCCCTTGATTTTTTTGCAAAAAAAATCGTCGACGTAGTTAGACAATACGGCGTTGAAAATAGAGTCTATTATTCCTCATTTAATGCTGCTGCTCTTCTTGCAATCCGAACCATTGAACCCACAGCAATCATTGCTGTGGTTTATGCAAAAGGTTTCGGAGATGAATGGTTGATGCCTTTGACGAAAATATGCATGGATCTCAAAGCGCAAATTGTATCGCCTTTGCATACGCTCGTAAACGCTTCTGCCATCGAAGTATTTCAAAGACGTGGGATCAAAGTCATTCCATGGACAGTCAACGATTTGACGCGCTATGAAGAACTTGTGAAGTTAGGAGTGGATGGAATCATAAGTGATTATCCGCAACGGTTTTATCAGTACAAAAAAAGAGAATAACATTTTGTGATCCCAACTGTACGATTTACATGATGCAGGCTTCTGGGGTTCGGGGCTTCCCCGACATGCATATCATTAGCAACGCAGCAAAGCGTTATCCTTAGGCGCGCTTCGCGCCGTTATCATGTTCCTTGCTTTGAACATAAAAATTTATTTAATGGAAATAACTGATTTCTTTGGGTCGAACTGATCGCGAAGCGCATTTCCTAAGATGTTGAATGAGAGCATGGTCAGGGTGATCATGCAGGAGGGAAAAATGAGACGCCATGGATAGTAGCGCATGGCACTGATCGAATCACCGACCATCACACCCCAGCTCGCTGCGGGGGCCTGAACGCCAAGCCCAATAAAGCTAAGGAATGCCTCTGTAAAGATGGCAGAGGGAATCGTGAGTGTCATTGTTGCAATGATGGGTCCTATGGCATTTGGGATAATGTGACGTAGAACTATTCGCATATTGGAGGCTCCGATGGAGCGGGCGGCGGTGATGTAGTCAAGTTCTTTAATTTGTAGGACCTGCGCGCGGGTGATACGAGCCATTGTGATCCAGCCGGTGCAGGTCATGGCTATGAGGATTGTGACAATGCCAGATCCTCGAATGACGGTGAGAAGGATGACGACGAGAATATAGGGGATGGCGTAGAGAATATCGCAAATACGCATCATCAGTTCATCAATTTTCCCTCCGAAGTAAGCCGAAAAGGTTCCCCAAAGAACGCCAATGATCGCATCAATGAGAGCGGCAGCAAATCCGACAAATAGAGAAATTCGCGCTCCCCACCAGATTCGGGTAAAAATATCTCGGCCCAACTCATCGCTGCCAAACCAGAAGCGGAAAGAGGGGGGTGAGTTTTTTAATTCAAGGTGGATTTTAGAATAGGAATAGGGAGACATCCAGGGTCCAATGATTGCCATCAATGCGAAGAAAATGAGGGTAAATAGGGCGAACTTACGCATAGGAGCTCTTTTGGATGCGGGGATCTAAAATTGTGTATAGAATATCTACAAGAAAAATGGTAATCATCATAAATGAACTAAAGAAAATGGTAAGGCCAATAATCATCGGATAATCGCGGGCAGCGATGCTATAGATCATCCATTGGCCAAGTCCAGGAATTGCAAAAATCCGTTCAATCATAAAGCTTCCTGTCATGATTTGCGAAGCAACGGGACCGAGATAGGCGATCGTGGGGAGGAGCGCATTTTTTAGACCATGGCGAATGGAGACGAGAAAGAGGGGAAGCCCTTTGGAAAGTGCGGTCGTGATGTAATCTTGTTGCAAAACTTCAACAAGATTTGTTCGGACAAGCCGCGCAATAAAGGCAATGGGCAATGCAGAGAGTGCAATTGTTGGAAGGATGGTATGAGCAAATGATTCCATCCGCGCTACGGGAAAAAGATGAATCTTCATTGAAAACAACCATTGTAAAAGGCTTGCCATTACAAAATTGGGGACAGAAATTCCTAAAGTTGTGATGAACATGGCCATTTTATCTTGCCAACGGTTTCTTTTCATTGCAGCAAGTGTTCCAATCAAAATTCCTGCAGGAACTGCGAAAAGTAAGGCTTGAGTCCCTAGTTGAAAAGAGGCGGGAAAGCCCTCAAGGATAAAATCGGTCACCTTCCTCCCTTGATAGATGATAGAGACGCCTAGATCTCCATGGAGAATACCATTGATGTATTTTCCGTATTGTACGATGAGTGGCTGATCTAGACCATAATGGGAAAAGAGAGACTGCAATATCTCTGGAGGAATATTTTGCTCTCCGATAAAAGGGTCGCCCGGAATAGAGTGCATCAATACAAATGTTCCTGTGATGACACACCACAGGGAAAGAAGGAGAATCAATAATTTCTGTACAATAAGCATGTTCTCATTTTCTTAATGTACTGAGCATATAGCCAGAAAAAAGAAAAGTAGCATATCCAATGACGCCTTGCATTATACCTATTATGTAATGTGTGCCGGCTCTTAATCCAAATTTTGCAAGAGGGTCATAGCGAAGTTCTACAAATTTTCTCGTAAGAATATTCTTATTCTCGGAAGATATTTCTAGTGGAGTATGAAAAATGTTATTGAAAACATTGGCTACTCGCATCCATCCATTTACAAAAATGAGACCACAAGTTGCGAAACCTGCAGCTGATAAAGCTTGTGAGTACATTTGTTGATTTGATTCAATCTTTCCGTTCATATATTACCATCTTTTTTGTTAAGCAGTTCGACTTTAACTTACATATCACTTTCTGACAAAGGATGGTCGCTTTTTCCCAAAAAGTTCGTTCCGCACTGAGTACACGAACCACTATTTCAGATTCATGCACATTAACCAAAGAATTCTCTTTCAATTGAAAGGTCAATATCTTCTGAAAATCGATCAATTAATCCATATATTTTTGAAAGGGAGGTGCCTCCTTTGAACGTGAAATAATGCTTCAATTTTTCAAGTGAAAAAAGCCTCTCCAAGACCCATACAACCCAATAGTCTTTTTCAATAATAAGGTCATGCGTTATGGGATAATCGTAAATGCCTTGCGCAAGCCTTCGGATAAAGTTTTGTTTTTGAAGCACAGAAAGAGCTTTTCGAATAGAGAGATCACTACCTAGATCAGAGAAATGCATGGGAGTAAAGCCCCACCCATGGCCATGATCAATGATTCTATTTTTTACCAGGTTTTCTATGCTTTGACGCATATTGATTACTCCTACTGATTTCACAAACATAGCATCTTTTTGTGAAAAACA
>DAIDIM010000209.1 GCA_027459365.1 Chlamydiota bacterium | reverse complement strand
CCATGACCATGTATTTGGCGCGGGTTTGCTGGAGGATTTCGGCGCATCTGATCCCAATTGTAGCTCTTGCTATGACTAACCCAATGATAATTGCAGCAACAGTAGCAGTTACAAGCTTGATAATAGGTGGTCTAGTTTACGCAGCTATTAATACATCTGCACAGGAAATACCACCGGCTAATACATCTGCACAGGAAACACCACCGGCTCTTCTGAATGATCTTAATCGCAGACTAGCAGAACAATTATCAACTACAATAGAATGGGAAAGAGGAAAAGATAATATTCTGATATGCGATTTATATCAAAATGTTGAATCAAAGAACCATTTGACGTTTCATACTGAGATAGGGGAAAATGAAATTCACAGATTGAGTAAAGAAGAAATAAAAGTTCTTATAGAAAGTACGAAAACGGATAAAATCCTACATGCCGGTTTGTTATTTGGAACTCAAATTGGAAGTCTAATATTACAACAACCAGGGACTCTATTCTGCAATACAATGGATCGAATGACTGTGCTAGAACAAGAAGTACAGTTGACGGGTCGGGATCATGCCCTGTGGCCGCATTGGAATGTAGGACGGGATAAAGCGAAATATTACGCAACAATTAGATTAGAAAGAGATAGATTACACGTTGAAAAATTATCCTACGAAATACAAATACCAGAAGAGGCTACCGAAAACTTAATCTACGAAGCAGAAGTAGAAGATAAGAACACCGGGGTGACCCGAACTATACGCCTAGATGAACCCCGCCCGTCGGGGGAATATTCTCCAGTTAGTGGTACAAATGTACCTATCGTTATTTGTGGTACGCTGAGTGGTATTGAGTTACAAATAACTCAAGAAAAAGTAAAGATCCTAAAAAAAGGAACCTTAGAAGAAAAAATTTTGGTATCAACTGAACCCTCGAACACAAGAGAAACCTTTTTACAGGGAATCGGTAGAAAGGCTGATGGAATAATTGAAGTTGCTCAAAGATATCCAAATTCTACGCCTCCAACTACTGCGGCAGCAGCATCATCAAGATCAGACACGCCTGAGGCATGATTTGATTTTGGCTCTCGCAAAAACGTTAAGTCAACATCAAATTGCTCTTCATTCCGTGATTTTGAGTCTCAATTTAACGGAATGAAGAGCAATTTGCAAGACCAGCAAATAAGTCACTTATAATTAAGCACTTAAAATATCCCTCAGCTTTTTCAGCGCCTTACCCAGCCCGGAGGGGTCTTTGCCTCCTGCCTGAGCTAAGTTGGGCTTGCCGCCGCCGCCACCTTGAATTAGTGGAGAAACCTCTTTAATTAAGATTTGCGCATGGACATTCTTCTGGACAAGATCTGGGGAGACTGCGATGAGAAGTTGGCATTTTTCGGGGGTTACTGAGCCTAGAGCGATGACGCCTGAGTGGAGCCGTTGGAGCAGCTCTTCGGCGAAGGGGGCCATCTCGTCGGGGGAGAGGGCGATTTCTTCGGCGATGAGGTAGCTTTCGCCCATTTTCTCTTTACGGGTGAGGAGCTGTTCGAGGAGGGCTTTGGTTTGGGTTTTGCGGAATTGCTTGATTTCGTGCTCGAGTTGTCTGTTTTTTTCAATGAGCGCGTTGATTTTTTCAAGGGCGGATGAGGGGGTTGTTTTGAGTGTTTCGGCGATTTTGGCGAGTTCATCTTCTTCTTGTTGGATGAATTTTTCAGCATATTTGCCTGTGACTGCTTCGATACGGCGCACCCCTGCTGCGATGCTGCTCTCTTTGGTGATTTTGAAAATGCCGATGGTGCCGACGTTGGTTACATGGGTCCCACCGCAGAGCTCTTTAGAGAAGTCAATATCGACGACGCGGACTGTTGATCCATATTTTTCGCCGAAGAACTGTTTGATATCGGGCCTTTTTAAGGCTTCACTGTAGGAGAGGGAGTAGATATTGACTGCTTGAGCAGAGCGGATGCGGGAATTTACACGCTCTTCAATTTTGCGAAGATCGGAGGGGGAGAGCGCTTTATGGTGGTTAAAGTCGAAGCGGAGGCGGGTGTTTTCAACAAGTGACCCTGCCTGTTTGATGTGAGGCCCTAGCTCTTCTTGGAGTGCGAGATGGAGGAGGTGGGTTGCGGTGTGATTGTTTTCAATGTCGAGCCGGCGCTGCACGTCAATGGCTGCGTGGATATGGTCCCCTTTGTGAAGAGTGCCTGTTTTCATTGTGCCAACATGGGCGATCACTCCAGGGAAGGGTGAGGTTGTCTCTTCGACTGTGAATTGATTGCCCCCTTTTTGAATCGTCCCGGTGTCGCCAACTTGTCCTCCCATCTCTGCGTAGAAGGGGGTGATGTCGAGGAGAAGGAGGGCGCTTTCCCCTTCGTGTAGGGTATCGGTAAATTTGCCATTGTGGACTAGCCCTAGAATTTGAGAGTCAGTTTTTGATGTGTTATAGCCGACAAATTCTGTTGGCTTATGGACGCGCATGTAGTCGGCAAAGAAATTAGGGTCGAACTCTTGGGTCACTTTTTTGTGCGCTTTTCGCGATTTTTCTTTGGCTTCATTTTCAAGTTTTTGAAAGTGGGCATGGTCGATTGTGAGGTTTTCATCTTTTGCAATGAGCTCGATCTCTTCAAGTGGAAAGCCGTAGGTATCTTTGAGTTTAAAGGCGTCGAGTCCTGAGATTTTTTTGGAGATGCGCGAAGCATCGATTACGTGTTGGAGGATGTTGCCTCCGCGAATGAGTGTCCGGATGAAGGCCTCTTCTTCGAGTGTGAGGATTTCGGCGATGCGGTTTTGGGCGGCTTTTAATTCGGGAAAATCATCGCCCATGCATGTGACTAGGCGTGGCAATACGTTGGCAAGGAAGGGTCCTTGTAGTCCAAGGGTACGGCTGTAACGGACGGCTCTTCGGAGGAGTTTACGCAGAATATAGCCGCGGTCGGTGTTGCTTGGTTGAACGCCGTCGGCAATGGCAAAGGAGAGGCTCCGAATGTGGTCGGCAATGACATGGTAGGCAGGTGCAGAGTTTGGATTTTCCGGATCATATTTTTTGCCTGTGATTGTCTCTACTTCGGCAATGAGCGCGCGGAGGATGTCGGTTTGGAACACCGTTTCGACACCCATTTTGAGCGAGATGACCCTTTCCAGGCCTGAACCTGTATCGATTGATTGTTTGGGGAGGTTAGTCATTGAGCCGTCGCTACTGCGCTCATATTGCATGAATACGAGATTCCAAAATTCGAGATAGCGCTCGCCAGTGAGATCATCTTTGGGATTTTGCGCAGTTCCATATTTTTCACCGCGATCATAGAGGAGCTCAGAGCAAGGGCCGCATGGGCCAGTATCGCCCATAGCCCAGAAGTTCTCTTTTTCGCCAAAGCGGACAAGGCGGTGAGAGGGTATATGTTTTTGCCAGAGTTCAAATGCTTCATCGTCGTCTTTGTAGACTGTGACCCAAATTTTTTCTGGGTCAAATGCAAAAATATGGGTTGCGACATGCCAGGCAAAGGCAATCGCCTCTTTTTTAAAATAATCGCCGAAGGAAAAGTTGCCCAGCATCTCAAAAAAGGTGAGGTGACGAGAGGTGTGGCCCACATTGTCGAGGTCGTTGTGCTTTCCGCCGACTCGGATACATTTCTGGGAGGTTACGGCTCTTGTATAGTCGCGCTTGGATTTGCCTAAGAACACATCCTTGAATTGGTTCATCCCTGCATTAATGAAGAGGAGGGTTGGGTCATCGTGGGGGATCACAGGTGATGATGGGATGATTGCATGGCCCTGTGTTTGAAAATACTTTAAAAACGCTCTTCGTATGTCCTGTGAAAGCATGGTGACCCTTCAAAAAATGAGTCCATCATAACATGCGGTTTTTTTAATGTCGAAATAAGAAATTGTGATGCAAAGCGGTATCAAGAAGAGCAAAAAGTGGCGTTTTATGTTATAATTATAATTTATTTTGTAAAGTATTTTTAATTGCTTGATTATTATTATATGTGTTAAAATTAGTACTTAATTAAGGAGTTAAGTAATGACAATAAAATATACAAACAGTATAGAAAATAATACAACTAGCGCTGCGTGCTCAGGGGGGGATTCATTCTCCGAATTGAACGAGAACATTAAGCAAATAGAGAATGCTTTCGTGAAAGCAAAAGAAGCATTGGCTCAAGCATGGCCAGATAGGAAGTTAATTAAGGAAAGGGTTGAAGAGTTGAATTCAATTCGGGAAGGATACTATAGCTGGTTAGATGTACAGTTGAAGGCATTGCCTGGAGAAACAAAGGAGCAACATATGCAATGGAAGCTGATATTGGACGAGTTTGATAGCAAGCTCCGTGGATTATATAGGGATGCGCAGTTATTAATTAAGGTGAATAATAATAAATATTATGGACAACTAAATATAGTCCCAATTGAGTTCATAAAAGAATGGGCTTCGAAATGTGATCATACGGAACGTGAGTCATTAGAATGTGATTCAATAGGATATGAGTCATCAGAATGTGATTTGCCATCACGTGAGTCCTCAGGTTGCGATCTAACAAATTGATTGAATTGCCACTTATGACGATTTCGTAATACTCTTATAATGAAAGAGATAAGAAATCAAACAGACCCGTTTACATATAATTTAAATCTATTGAAATGTTAATATAGTTTATATTATAATAATATTTTAGTTATTGTGATAATTATGAGTATTGAATTAAGTGATATATTGTTTGGAGAGTCGTCTCAAATCACATGTATGGATTTTGGTTCGAATCCTTCAGACCTGCCAAAGGGTGTTTGGGTGGAAATGGTTCCTCATACCTCCTATCCTTCAATTGCTTCGACAATTCATTCTTGGGAAAGCATTTTTTTCGAAAAATGGAATAATCAGAAGGTTGAGGTAACGAAAAAATATATCGAAAATCAGCTGTTTACATTAGATCTGATGCTAAAGGGACTCAAGTTACCAGTCTACAATCTATTCATCTGCAGAGATCAACGAATGATTCGGGGGATCATGCAGCTAAAAGATGGAAAAGATTCATTGGAGATCATCAGCTTAATAACAAATCCTTTGCATATCGGACTCACAATGATTGATCAGGCGTTACTGTACCATGTAACAATGCGTGCTCTAGAGTGTAAAAAGCTTTTTGTCTCCGTCATTCCGCTTAATGGATCGTTCCAGCTTTATCATGAAAATAATTTTGTTGAGGTTAAAGGTTCTTCGTATTGGGTTAGAGCTTTAGAACGGTGATCCTATGACATTATCTGTAGATGGTTTAGATAGTACGCTTTGGGAAAATGCTTTGAGTTCAAATGACTCTTCAGAGAATTTAGAGAGGAGTCCCTCCTTTTCAAAAAAATCGATCACATTTCTTAAGCCTGAAAATAATGCGAGCGTATTGGAAATTCTTAAAATTTGGAAGGAGTTTGCTCAAAGCTTTGAAGCAAACACCGATTCAATTAAAAGTAGTCAGATGTCTGATTGTACAACTGTGATTGATTTAGTTTCTGAGAATCTGAGAGCTCATTCGGATTTTACAACTTTTGTATGCAAAGATGATGATGGAAATGAACAAGGGTTTATGCAGACAAGTAATGAATTAAGCTCGGTTTTAGAAATTAAAACTCTAGTTGCAAACCCAAAATATTTTAAAAAGGGTATTGGTTCTTTATTATTGGAAGTGGCGGAAAAAATTGCTAGGAATGAAAATAGGAGAGAGATCCAACTTGGTGCCGCCTGTACAGCCATTCCTTTTTATCGCAAACGCGGTTATGACATTAACATCCCTCCTGGTTATTATCTAGATGCTCAAGGACGCATCGTTGATAGATATGGACTTATTCATGATTCATTTGAAAGCATATTTATCAAAAGGATTGGATAATCTCGACTTATGTCATTTTTTGATGGCATCTCCGGTGAGAGCGTCCGCGCTTTTATTATTTTTTTACTCGTCAATAGGGACGTTGCTGCTATTAACTCGCAAAAAAATAATAAAATCATCGGACGCCTCCCTCGGA
>DAIDIM010000137.1 GCA_027459365.1 Chlamydiota bacterium | reverse complement strand
CCATATGGACACGGTCCCGCCAGGACACGGAAAGTGGACCGGCAGCCCATGGTCCGGAGCGTTGCGCAATGGCCGGCTGCCAAAACGAATTGTTAAACAAAATCTCATACTTGCGCTAGGGGTGATCTGCTTTGCAACCATCCCCGCTCTTCTCGGATTTGTCCCATTATGGGCAGCTGTGATCATGCATGAAGGGGGAACAGTCATCGTGGGGCTGAATAGTTTACGGTTGATCCGTTGAATGGTTTTTTTTCTCTTTTTGTGGAGGGCGATTGGGGGCGATTTCTTTATACATGTCATGCATCTGCCTGACTAGGTTTAAGAAATCGGGGGATTGGTAATCTCTAGGTCTTGAAAGCTTATTTTCGAGGATTTTATGGATTGTCGCAGGATTGGTTCCCATCACGATGATCCGATCGGCCATATAGGCCACCTCATAAATGTCATGAGAAACTAAAAGGATCGATTTTATCCCCCATTTTTTTTCTTGGAAGATTTTCATGAGCTGTCCGCGCAAGGCCTCAGATGTAAATGCATCGAGATTGCTAAATGGTTCATCCATAAAAAGCATTTCAGGGCAACGGACAAGCGCCCTTGCAATACCCACTCGCTGCTTCATTCCACCTGATATCTCTCGCGGATAGGATTCCTGAAAACCGTCGAGGCCGATGATTGAAATTGCCTCTTTGGTTTTGCTTTCCATATCAGCAGTGGATGCATGGACCGCTTTGAGCGCCATTTCAATATTTTCTTGCACAGTCTTCCAAGGATAAAGGGCAAAATTTTGGAAGATCATGGAGATGCCTGGCATGAGCCCGACAATTTTTTTCCCATGAAAGATGACCTCACCTCTTGTTGCGGGAATCAGCCCTGCAATGATGCGAAGAAGGGTTGATTTTCCACAACCGGAAGGGCCGATAATCGCAACAACTTCATTCGGATACATTTGAAATGAAACGTTCTCGAGCACATGTAAAACTTCACCATGTGGCTCATCAAAATCTTTAAAAATCTCTCTTGTTTCGAAAAGTGGTTCTTCGCTCATAATTAATTATTTATCGCAAACCGTTTTTCGGAATAATGGTAAACTCTTAACCAAACACAATAATTGATGATCACAACAAACGCCGATAAAACAAGGATGGATGCTGCAAGTAAATGCATATTGTTGTGTTGCGCTGCAAGTTCTATCGCAGATCCAATACCAGGCGTTGTCATCACCTTATTTCTATAGTTCACATATTCAGAAACAACGCTTGCATTCCATGCACCACCTGCGGCAGTCATAATTCCAACAATTAAATAGGGGAAAATCGCAGGTAGATGGAGCCAAAAAAAAGTCTGTTTCGTACTAAATTGAAAATTGGCAGCAACTTCTCTTAAATCTGACGGCATAGCTTTTGCTCCTGCAATCACATTTAAAAATACATACCAAAAACTACCCATGAGCATCAAGACTACACTCCCAATGGCAAGAGAAATTCCCAAAATATTCATAAGTAAAACAATCACTGGGAAAAGAAGAGTGGCAGGAAAGGAGGCGCCAATCTGAATCAAAGGCTCGAATAACCTCAAATTCTTTTCAGAAAGACCAATCATGAGTCCAATGGGAACTGCGATCAGAAGGCTGATGATGAGACAAATCAGGACGCGAATGAATGTGTAAAGGAGCATAGTCCCCAAGTGCTTCCACTCATCAAAGGTAACAGGAAGAATCAAGCGGATCACAGAGTATACCGCTGCAATGATGAGCGCAAATAAAATGACAATGCAAATCCGACTGACGATTTTAGATATCTGATGATGAGATGCCGTTTTCAAACTTGCTTGCCAATTTTGAATTTCCTTGCTAAAGCGATGACCCAACCGCCGATTTGCTCCAATGATATAGGAATTATTCAAGACATTTAAAAACCAAGTTTCAGTAATTGTCGAAGGAGCAGTATCTTCAATTCTAAATTTTTGCGACCATGTAACAAGTGGCCTCCACAGAAATTGATCCAAAAGGATAATCAAGACAATCATCGCAATCATTGCCGTGATTATAGCAAAAATATCTCCATGATTTGCAGCAACGCTCATATAAGAACCAAGGCCAGGCAACTGAAAATCTCTATTGCCTAACTTAAACGCTTCGTTCACCATTAAGAGAAACCAACAGCCTGCCATACTCATTATGCTATTCCAAGAAAGGGATAAAGTGGCAAAAGGGAGCTCAACCCATTTCACTTTCTGCCATCCGCTAAAACCATATATGTCTGCAGCCTCATTTGCTGTAATGGGCACAGTCCGAATCGAATGGTAAACGCCAAAAGCCATATTCCAAACCTGACTTGTAAACATAATCATGATCGCTGCAAGCTCAAGCCCGAAATTTGTAGACTGGAATAAATGGACAAAGAGGAGAACAACGCCGGGTAAAAACCCCAGAAAAGGGATACTCTGCATGATATCGAGAATAGGTAACACAGTACGTTCAGCTAACCGATCTTTCGCCACCCAAAAACCCCATAGGAGGGCGAAAATTAAAGAAAGCAGATAGGCCAAAAGACCACGGCACAGAGAAAAAAAGGTATATTTTGGCAAATGCCAAGCAGAAAGATTGATTTCCACTTTTTCTTGATAAGGCGAAAATACATGTTGTACATAGAAGATGAAGCCAAAAATGAGAAGAGCCGCTAAAAGGATTAGAATAAAATCAGCAAATCCTGAGTGAATATTTCTTAAAAACGACTTCCGTCGTGGATAATATTCAAAATGAAATCCCTTATTTCGCATATTCTGCGCGTATTACTTTGGCATTAGACCTCTGTTAAGGCTACTTTCCCAGTCCTTAATATATTCGAGCAGTTTTACTTTTGTTGGATGGGTATGGAGATATGTGAGATTCTCACGATTGCGACTGAAATGGGCAAGTTTTGCAAGCAAATGGAGATGCCGTTTATCATCGCAAGCAAACAAGAAAAAGAGGACATCTACTTTCTGACCATCAAGTGCTCCAAATTCAATCGGATTTCTAGGAAAGACAACGGCAACGACATCAAATGATTCGGGAATTAAAAAATCGCGTGTGTGAGGGACTGCTACTCCATTAGAAAGAGCTGTAGGCATCAACGTTTCTCGATCGAGGAGCAACTCGGTAATGACCTCTGCATCGAGATGGATGTCTTTTGCGATCAGTTCAACTGCATTGCGAATCACATCTTCCTTCGTATCGCCTGGAATGTCTTCATAGACATTCCCTTTATGAATGGCGCGATAAAGTCCAAAGTGCTGCGTTCCTAAACTTTCTTCAGTTGTGAAACCATCTTGTTTGGCACTCAAAACCCAGTTTTCAATCTCATGTCGACTAAAGCGAAATTCTTGATTCAAACGATAATACGGGATTCGATCCTCATCGATCCATCTACCTACAGTCGCCTCAGACACATTCAACAATTCTGCAACGTCTCGAAGTTTCAAATCCATATATACCTCATTGTTATCGGAAGATAACAAAGTACAAATTAAAAAAAAAGTTTATACTCCGACCGGTCCAAAAATGTGCTAACTTTCGGCAAAAAGATCGAAGACTTCTTGAGAGGTTTTCGCTTTTAAAATCTTTTTTCTCAACTCCACATCTCGAATTGCAGTTGTAAGCATCGATAAAATTTGGAGATATTCGGTTTGCTTACCTTCTGGGCCACCAATCATAAAAACAATCCGAACAGGAGCCTTATCGAGCGCATTCCATTCAATTCCCTTGTATTGCTGAATTCCGACCGCTATGAAAAACTGATCGATGTTTTTCATCTTCGCATGAGGAATGGCGATTCCCATCCCAATGCCTGTTGAAACAAGGCTTTCTCTATAAAGAATGGCATCCCGAAAGGGCTGTTTATCAACTAAGTATCCTTTTGCATCCAGAAGGTTGATCAATGCATCGATTGCTTCATCTCGCACTTCTTGAGTCAAAAAAGTAATCAGTTGAGAATCGAGATAATTAGAAATTCTCATGATCCCCTTTTTTTTCAATGGCCTGAAAAATGTAGCCAGTGGATTATTGCGCGCCTGTGTGGCCAAATCGTCCTTCGCCTCGGCATGTCGCAGCCAATAGTTCTTTTTGTATGAAGATTGCTTGTAATACGGGAGCGAGCACCAATTGTGCGATCCGCATTTTCGGTTCGATCACGAAAGGTTTTTTTCCATGATTGATCATAATCACGCAAATTTCTCCACGATAATCTGCATCGATTGTTCCCGGAGTATTTAAGACAGTGATTTGATGTTTTGCGGCATATCCACTTCTGGGTCTCACCTGAATCTCGTATCCTGCAGGAATTTCTACACGCAGTCCTGTCGGAATAATTGCAGATTCTCCAGGTGGAATGATCACATTTTCCAGAATGTCCGCGCGCACGTCACAACCAGAAGAAAATTCGGTTGCATAGGTTGGAATCAATTCTGGATCCTGGGCAAGGATAGGCACTGTTACTTTTTCAAACACGAAGACTCTTCCGCTAATTTTAATAGTTCTTTTAAACCGTGCGGAATTTTTTGTCCAAGATCTTTTTTTGCAAACCGTTGATTTCTTGAAAGAAAATGGATAAAAGCAGAGAGCTTTCCCTTTAATTCAGAACGCTTCACAATACAATCAATCATCCCTTTTTCAAGTAAGAACTCAGATTTTTGTGCTTTGGGAGGCAATTTCTGGCCAATTGTCTGCTCAACAACCCGAGGACCTGCAAAAGCAATCAAGGCATCAGGTTCTGCGATAATGATATCGCCAAGCGTTGCAAAGGATGCTGTGACCCCTCCTGTTGTCGGATTGGTCAAAACAGAAATATAAGGAATTCTGGCTAGATGCAATTTTGAAAGGGCAGCTGAAGTTTTGGCCATCTGCATCAGAGATAAAACAGACTCCTGCATTCGAGCGCCACCCGAAGCAGAGACAATGATTAAAGGAATTTTTTTCACCAATGCTAGCTCAATGAGAAGAGTCAAACGCTCTCCCACGACTGATCCCATCGACCCACCCATGAAAGAAAAGTCGAGAACAGCTAGTGCAACTTCCTGCCCATTCAAAAGACCGGTCCCGGTGCAAATCGCATCATCTCGTTTTGTTTTCTGTTGTGCGGCGCTCAATCTCGACGCATAGGATTCAGTATCAACAAATTCTAAAGAATCGACAGGTTTCACATTTGTAAAAAGCTCAATAAATGTCTGATCATCAATGAGAAGATCAACCCTCTGTTTCCAGGAAAGACGATAGTGATACCCGCACTTTGGGCAACAGTTACAATGCGCGCCAAGTTCGCTTGCGTGGACAAGCTCAGAACATCCCGAGCATTTCACCCAGCCACTAAATCCATCCTTCTTAGTCGTTTGGATTTTAATATTCGGTTTTACTTTTGAGAAGAACCCCATTGCCCATCATAATACCAGTTCCAGGAAATAATGTCATTTTTAACTGTGTCGGCTTGGCAACAAATTTTTGGTCTTCACTCGCGCTTTGCTATTCAGCTATTGGTCGCTCGCTGCAGACTCAAAAATTGTGCCGCCTCCTTGTTAAATTATAACTTTATTTCCTGAAATTTGTAGCAGGAATCTCTGTTAATTGGAAGAGAGCCTATTTTCAACTTGCTGCCAATTAAAAATTTTCCAAATATTTTTTACATAATCAGCGCGCGCACTCTTATACTGTAAATAATAGGCATGTTCCCACACATCAATCCCAAGCAGAGGAACCAGCCCTTGCGCGCTTAACGGGTCCTGATTTGCGCAAGCTGCGATTTCAAGCCGTTTTTGCCCTTTATTATAGCCAAGCCAACCCCAGCCAGACCCCTGCACCCCAACTGCAGCATTTGTCAATTTTTCTTTGAACTGATCAAAGGAGCCAAAATCGCGATCGATCATTTTCGCAAGGTCCCCATCTGGTTTTTCTTTCGCTTTCGATAGAGGGGTTAAAATGGTCCAAAAAATACTATGATTGATATGACCCCCACCATTGAACTTAATTGCTGCTTGTAAAGTAATCATTTGACTCACATCATTCTTTGTCTCAGCTTGGTGATACTTTTCTAAAGCGCTATTTAAATTTGTAACATAGGTCTTATGATGCTTCGTATAATGGAGTTCCATAATCTCAGCAGAAATCACAGGTTCCAATGCATTGAAATCATAGGGAAGTTCAGGAAGTTGGTAGCTCGTCTGTTCCATTTTTCTCCTCAAAAAAAATTACTATATGCTAAATACAATTAAATTCCAACAGCGCGGATAGCCTGATCAACAAGCTCCACATCAATTAATTGTATTTTTTCCAGAAGCGCTGGTGCGATCCCTTTTAGATTCCGCTTGGATAAAATACACTTTCTAAATCCCATATGGATTGCCTCTTTTAGGCGCGTTTCAATGCGGCTGACAGGTCTCACTTCCCCACCAAGCCCAACTTCTCCCACAACAATCAGATCTGGAGGAAGAGCGCGATTCGCATACGAGGAGGCAATCGCAAGCAAAATACCAAGATCGAGTGCCGGTTCCACAATTTTTAGACCACCCGCAAGTGCAACAAATACATCACAATGATGCAGCTGAAAGCCAACACGCTTTTCAAGAACTGCTAAAAGCAAAGCGAGCCGATTTTGATCAAGTCCAGCACTCCTTCGAGATGGAGTTGGGAAGACTGTTTTTGTCACAAGGGCCTGAATTTCCAAAAGAAAGGACCTTGCACCTTCAAGCCCTGGCACAATGGCCGATCCAGGGATCTCCTTCACACGCTCCGCTAAAAAAACATGCGACGGATTTGGCACTTCAACAAGACCTGTCTCTTTCATTTGAAAAATCGAAATCTCATCTGTAGAGCCAAAGCGATTCTTAATGGAACGGAGGAGTCGATATCCATTTTGTCGATCCCCCTCAAAATCGAGCACCGTATCGACAAGATGCTCTAAAACACGAGGACCAGCAAGTTCGCCCGATTTTGTCACATGGCCAATCAAAAAAGTGGTAATCCCATGACCTTTGGCTAAGTGCATAAATTCGCTCGCAATTTCGCGCACCTGAACAACAGAGCCAGGCGCCGATGGAATTTCATCTTTGTACATAATCTGCACAGAATCGACAATTGCAACATCGGGTTGCAATTGTTCAATATGCGAGCGAATCGCACCAAATAAAGTTTCATTGAGCAAATAAAGATTTGGATGATCTATTCTCAAACGTTGCGCTCTCAGTGACGTTTGCTCAGCAGACTCCTCTCCGCAAATGTAGAGCACCTTCAGCTCCTGTCCTGCCAAAGCGCTCGCCATCTGCAATAACAGGGTCGACTTTCCAACACCTGGTTCTCCCCCAATCAGAATCAAAGAACCTGTGACAATACCGCCACCAAAAAGACGATCGAGCTCACCAATTTTTGTATAGATGCGAGAAAACGCCCCGATTTCTACATCGCGAATCCGAACAGGTTTTGAACTAACCGTTTTTTTTGCAGTAAAACGTTGCTTTTTTTCCTCAAGCTGCACCTCCTCGACAAGGGTGCTCCAATTCTGACATCCACCACAACTGCCGGTCCATTTCATCTGTGAATGGCCACAATCTCTGCAAACCCATGCAACTTTCGTTTTCATTTTATATTCTTGCTTAATGCATCAAAAGCAGCCTGCTGTTCTGCCTGTTTTTTTGATTCTCCAAGACCGACACCCACCTCTTTATCGGCAACCATCACTACGCAATGGAAAATTTTTGCATGATCAGGACCTGTCTCTTGTACAATTTTGTAAGAGGGGGCCTTCTGATATCTCTTTTGCGAATAATCTTGCAATTCGGCCTTATAATTTCTCGAAGGAGAACCAATCACTGCCTCGAAGTCAGCTGTAAAATGACAAAGTAAAAATGATTTTGCAACACCCAATCCGCCATCAATAAAGATCGCCCCGATCAACGCCTCAAACACATCTGCTAAAATGGAGATTTTTGCCTTCCCATCGCTTAAATTCTCTCCTCTCCCCAACAAAATAAACTTTTGCAACCCTAATTTTTGCAAATAATAGGCACAAGCACTGGCATCGACCAAACGGGAACGAAATTGAGAAAGGGGCCCTTCAGGAAAAGATGGCAAACGATGATATAAAAAATCGGCCGTAATCAACCCAAGCACAGAATCCCCTAAAAACTCTAGCCGCTCGTTATGAGTCTGAACCTGATGCTTATGCTCATTTACAAAGGAGCGATGGATCAAAGAAAGAACCAGAAGCTCCTTATTTTCAAAGACATAGCCAATCTGTTCTTCGATTAAGTAAATATTTTTACGTAAAGTCTCAAGCGAGCACATGTTAACAATTTTACAAACTTGTTCTTTTGAAAGGAAGCAGGTATCATGTTTCACTATGAAAACTGCCCTCACAGCCCAACAAATCACCCATTATCGAAGCCAAGGCCACGTCCGTTTTGAGAATTTCCCCCTCAACTTCGACCATTTAAGAGAAACTGCACAAAAAACCAAACGAGACCTTTGGAGATTTGACCCAATACTCAAAAAGGTGATCCTCCAAACACTTGGCCCCATCGCCCTTGAATTAACTAAAAGCCGCGCCCTTCACCTCGCTTGCGATCAATGGATCGATTCTCCTCCCCTTCCCGGTCCAATGAAAAACATGTTTTGCTTCCAAAACCTCGCATCTGTTTTCGTATTTTCATCTGGCAATATTCTTGATGTTTATGAACCATCATCGCTCACCTCTGGCATTCCAGAAGAGGCATATCTTGTCGTGTTTGCAAAAGAGAACGGGGTTCTTGTCGACAATCCGAAGGATCCATATACCGTTCAAACAAGAAACTTAGGCTATGTCTATGGCGATCGATTGAAGAATGGGTTGAATCCAATCGTACGAGCCTAAGCTGTATGTTCCAACGAGGGCACTAAAAATTCACCACAGTTTGAACAACTCAACTTATGTCATTTTTTGAAAGACAGATCCGAAGGAGGCGTTCGATGATTTTATTATTTTTTTGCGAGTCAATAGCTGCAACGACCCTATTGACGAGCAAGAAAATAATGAAAGCGCGGACTCTCTCACCGGAGATGTCATCAAAAAATGACATAAGTCGAGTTTAAAAACTCCAATCAAAGCCAAGTGTTATTTGATGTGATTGGTAGCCAGAACCAAATTCTCCTTTATAGCCGAGCGTTCCAGTTGGGAATGTTGAATCGTTTGATTCAAAAATCATAAGAAATCCGACCGATCCAAGATTTTGTGCATCTGTAAACGTTTCTAAAACAAGCGTTCCATCATGGCCGACTAAAAACCCTTTCACATGACCGATTTTATGCGGTTTTCTATATACATAGCTTGCCAATTCCTCAAGGATCAAATTCCATGAGCAAAAACGGAATGTTTCATAAAATCGCAGACCCATCTCTGTTCGAAACATCGATGCATGAATAGGATGTTGGACGAATTTAAAAATGCTATCACTATTTTCCTTAAATGCATTTGCCCAAGTGTGGATCCAATCGAACATGACAAAAGGTTCCAAAAGATAACTTTCATTAAATTGATAGTCATATCCCAATTCAAAGTAGGGATCTAATTGAGAGCCCGTTCGATAAGATTTTGCCCGAAAATCAAACGAAGTCATATGCATGTCTCGCAAACTATTGATTTGGAACATTCCGTACCAAAGTGCAGCATTTGCATAGAAAGAACACTTTTCCCAAAGACCGTACAAAGAAACATATTCCTGATTGATTGTATTATGGTCGCCGTGATTTCCTTGGCTTAGATGTGTATACATATATGCAAGACTTCCTCCGATTCTAAAGGTAGAAGTTTTCAGCACATCATATCCCAAAACAAATCCAATACTTAGCGGATGAAAACGGGGTGTTTGCTCTTGTGCATGTGCGTATGTATCAAGCCCGATGATATCCATCCAGAATGTATGGGGATCTAAACAAATATTACCGCACGACGCAAATTCGCACTCATTTTTCAATGCACTTTGCCTTGCAACAATTGCTCTTCGTGAAATGGACTCACGCATTGCAATAAGATTGTTATTGCTTGCAAATAATGACGATGCATTCCGCGTGGGAGCGACACTTTTCAATGCGTCACTTAAATTTCCATCAAGCACTGAAGGGAAAAGGTAGAAAAATGTATCGGATGCATATGCATTGAAATAGTTGGCAAGTCTTAAGTTATTCCCTTCTAACCCAGAAGTGGGCAATGGTGAATTCAAAAGTGAAACTATCTGATCAAAAGCGATGGAGTAAATTCCCCCCGACGTACTTCCAAGATTTAATTGAACAACTGTATTGTTAGAAATATTCACTAAGAATGCTGTTGGATTATTAGAATTATCACTTCCGCCGAGAACACCCAAGGTTCCAGTGTCTTGAATCGCAACACTGTAAATAGAACCAGACGAAGAAAGTTGAAGTTGAGTCGCACTCGGAGTCGATCCACTATTATCGACAATATATGCAAGAGGTCCCTTACCACCAACAAAACGACCTCCAAGAAGACCTATATCTCCTTTTGCATCAATGGCCACACTAAGAATTTGAGCATTTGTTGCAAGATTTGGAATTTCTGTTGCATTTTGGGTGCTCGTGTTTACAAAATAAGCTTTTGCATTGTAACTCGACGCTAAAAAAACGTCTCCTCCAACAAGTGCTGTGGATCCAACATTATTGATGGCGACGCTTTTAATGTTACTTACAGCTGAAGGAAAATTGACGGGAGTTGCTGTATTTGTTGCGATGACATAGGCAGGATTTATTGGAAGCGTAGGACCGCTGATTAATCCAATGATTCCGTTTAGGCCACTATTATCGATAGCAACGCTTTGAACTAGACTGGTTTTTTCCAAAGGCGCAAGCGCAATAGAGATTGTAGACCCATCTGGAGTATTCACGCGATAGACAAAAGGAGGGAAAGCACCCAATTCGTTAATGTCACCGCCTCCAAGAAGTCCAGTCGAGCTCTGTCCACTTATTGCAATGCTGGTTATAGTCCCAGAATTTGTAATTCCTGTGATTGAAGTTGCTGTGGGGCGGCAGCGTGAGAATCGGGATAAGCGCCGAGCGAAAATGGAAAAGGAAAATAATGATGACCAGACTGACGATGATGGCTTCTTCCAGAAGGTCGCGTTGCAGCGTATGGATGGATTTGCGAATTAGTTCTGAGCGGTCGTAGGCGGAAACAATTTCGACGCCCGGAGGAAGCGAAGACTTGATTTCCGCGATTTTCTTCTTGACGCCGTTGATGACGTT
>DAIDIM010000181.1 GCA_027459365.1 Chlamydiota bacterium | reverse complement strand
ATCATGCGCGTGCGAATGGGCCTTCTCGACATAATGAACATCGTTGGTGGCATCCCATTAAAGACCAATGATCAGGTCATTGCGTTTATCCGGAAATGGAATCATGAAGAGATCCTTGTTGCCACGAAAAGATTTTTTACAAAAAAAGGGAAACTAGGCTCTCTAGATGTGAAAAAAAGAACATGGGAAGATATTTTTACTGGCAAAAAATATACTCAAATTAATTTAGATAAGGTATTTAAAAAATATCCATTTGTGATTTTAAAATGATGCATTTTTCTGTTTATTCAAGTACTGCAAAAACAATCATTCTCGGACTGTTCTTTCCAGATGGAACAAGAAAAGAGCTTCCGATGAAGAGAGTTGGTAACGATTGGCATGCAGAAATCAATGAAGAGATCCCCGATGGGACATTGTATGCATATGTTTGTGATGATCGTAAAGACCGCTGGCTGATCGACCCTTATGCAAAAAAAATGCTCAATGGAAAAGGGCTCATTAAGTATGAAAAACCATTTGATTGGCAAGGGGTCAATTCTCCCAACTATTCAATTGGGGAGCTCATCATTTATGAATTGCATGTCAAAGGTTTTACCAAACATCCATCAAGTCACGTAAAGAATCCAGGAACATTTTCTGGCGTTGTCGAGAAAATTCCTCACTTAAAAAAACTTGGAATTACAGCAGTTGAACTCATGCCAGTTTTTTATTTTAACGGTACGGTAGAAAGGACAAATCCAGAAACAAAACAACCTTTATTTAATTATTGGGGATATAATCCAATCCATTTCTTTATCCCGATGGAATATTACGGAACTGAAGAAGAATTTAAATTCATGGTTCGGGAACTGCACCGCAATCAGATCGAGGTGATTTTGGATGTGGTCTTTAACCATACAGGAGAAGGGAATGATAAAAACTTTGCCCTTAGCTTTAAAGGATTTGATGCACCTACATATTATTTAATTAACAAGGATGGAAATTACCTTGATTATTCTGGTTGTGGAAATACATTTCATTGCAATCATCCGATTGTTCAGAAATTCATTTTGGATGTTCTTCACTACTGGCATCAAGAGATGCATGTGGACGGATTTCGATTCGATATTGGTTCTGTGCTCACAAGAGGAGATAATGGAGAGATTCTCAAAGATCCTCCTATCTTTAAAAGAATTGCAGAAGACCCTGATCTTCAAGGTGTTAAGTTAATTATTGAACCCTGGGACACACAAATCAATCAACAAGGATTATTTCCAAAACTTGGGAAATGGTCAGAGTGGAATGCATTCTTTCGAGATATGGTAAGAGATTTTGTTAGAGGAGAAAAAGGGATCGTCGATCACTATGCCAATGTACTTACAGGAAGCAAAAGCAAATTTGATTCACCACAACAATCGATTAATTTCATTACCTGTCATGATGGGTTTACTCTTCATGATTTAGTGACTTATTTACAAAAGCGAAACCAAAACAATGGCTACAACAATACAGATGGTGCAAATGACAATAAAAGTGCAAATTACGGTGTTGAGGGAGAAACAAACGACCAGTATATCAACGATCTAAGAGCAAGACAAATTCGCAACTTTCTTTGCATCTTATTCCTTGCTGAAGGAGTTCCAATGCTCTGTATGAGAGATGAATATGGGCACACGCAAAAAGGGAACAATAATTCGACAGTACAGGATAATGAAATCAGTTGGTTTTTGTGGGATGAGTTAGAAAAAAATCAAAATATTTTCCAGTTTGTGTCAAATTTAATTGCTTTTAGAACTAAAAATCTATTCATATATATTCAAAAAACCCTAACCAATAATGAAATTGAATGGCATGGAAAAGAGGTATCAAAACCTGATTGGTCTTCAAACTCGCAGTTTGTTGCATTCGTGATCAAATTGAAGAACTCAATTTATGTGGCACATAATGCTTCGAAAGAGCAAGTCACAGTCCATTTGCCTGCTAGAAAGTGGAATCTTCTTGTGAATACAAGTCTACCGTATGAGCAAAATCACCTGACCTTTCCTGAACAAGGAGAGGTGTTGAAACAAACCTTTGATCTGCCACCTTACACCATGTTGATCGCTCAAGAACTGAGTTAAAATCCTTCTGGTTTCTTTAAGCCTTTGTTAATGCACTGTCTTAATATTTCTGGCGTTACGACTTGTAAGCCTCGAAGATGTGCTAAACTCCCAGCCGAATCGAGAAGAGACAATGTTTTTGCTGGATCATTCCCTGGCAGCGATTCAGCAAGCTCAATTGCAAAAGAGATCACCTCGTCATCATAACTCACCTGATGATGTTTTGCGTAATGTTTTTGGACTTTAGATCTGACAATTTCTTGGATCATCTCTGCTGTTGGCGCTTCAAACTCAAGGAGTGAAAATCGGCGGGTAAAAGCGGAGTCTTTCTCAATCATCTTGAATTCTTCATTCGTTGTGCATCCGATGATTCGTATATCTCCATCGGAGAGGGCTTTTTTTAGCATATTTGGAATTCCATTCGTGCTATTTGTGCCATTATGCATAAGACTATGCAATTCATCGAAAAAATAAATTACATGAGGATTTGCCCGTCCATATTCTATGAGTTTCTCGACTCGCGCTTCCTCCATTCCCACATAGGTTGCACCACTTATGATATCTGTTGCAGAAACCGATATGATCACTGTGTCTTTAAAAGGGTAAGAGGGGTCGTTATTATGAGCAATTTCATGCGCCCAGGCCTCCACTAATGTTGTTTTTCCGGATCCTGCAGGTCCAACAAGAATTGCATTTGGAGTCTCCGCTTTTCCGACAGCTACCTTTAATTGTTCAAAATCTCCCTCTCTTCCATTTAAGGAACTAAAAGAGGGAATTTTTTTATATTTTTCAACTAAGTTAATGCCTAAAGTGCGGGTCTTTTTTGTTTCCTGATTCTGTTGAGCAGATTTTGATGTGGAAGTGGTTGTTCCTCCCAAGAACTCCTGAATGAATTTTTCTATCGTTGTTATTTGTTGCTCTTTCGGAGCAGAATTAGCATCCAACTTTTGTTGTGAATCGTTGCCCTTTGCAGAGATAACTTCCAACCTTTTCTGCAAATCGTTACGCTTTGCAGAAATAATCTCCAAATCTTGCTTGTTTTTATTGTGCTCTGCAGAAATAACCTCCAACTTTTTCTGTAATTGGTCGATGGACATTTGATACTGCGAGGCATGCCAAAGGTGTGCAGCAAATGCTGACAAGGCTGCAATGGTGGTCATTTTAGCCACTTCCCATAGTGGGTCGCTAGAATTCGCAGGAGGAGAGCTCATAAGAATAGGACGGGAAGTAGTGGGACGCGAAGCAGCTTCGAAAAGATAATCCCCGATTACAAAACTAATAGCATCAATCATATCAATCCTCATATAATTAGTTGTTTGAACTGAATTATATTCTCATAATATGATTTAAATATATAAGAGTAATTATTTTAAAGTATTAATTTAATTAATCTTTTGTAATCGTTCTATTAGGCCTGAACAACGTTGGCACTTCTTGGATAGCATTTGCGTTATAACTTGTTTATTTCCAATTACTTCGAACCTTTTTTTGGCTCTCGTTGCAGCGGTGTAAAGAGATTCTTTGCCAAACGTTTCAGCCCCTTCAGGAAATAGGGCAAGAACTTGATCGTATTCGCTTCCTTGACTTTTGTGAATCGACATGACAAAGGCTAAATCATATGGAGGGATCTGCTTCAACTCTCCAATCTCAGGGAAAATTGCAGTGCCGGTAAGGAGATTGATCCGCTTATTTTTTTGACCGATTAAAAATCCGGTCGTTCCATTAAAAAGATTCATGGCCGGAAGATTTGTGTTCACCATGATCGGAACTGTCCACCACCAACCATCAGGGCACCGCTGGCCCATTTTCTCTAAAATTTGTCGATTCAATGCATCAAGCCCCAATGGTCCTTGACGGAGGGCATTCAAGCAAGCCACTTTTGCTATGGGCGGCTCTTTTTTGTGTGGCGAGATGATCGGATGAATCCATTCATAGATATAATCGATTTCTATCTTCTCACGCCATGTAACAGATGTAAAAAATTGCTCCTCATCCCCGCTTAAAATCGCAAGAGCTGTTTGCTGCAAAAGAGGATCTTCTGTGCGCATACATTTTTGTAAATAGATCCCATATAATTCTGCCAAATCTGCAAAAACACTCCCAACATCAATCGGAGGTAGTTGATTTGGATCCCCCATTAAAATCAGTCGAGTATGATCGCCGATCGCGCCGATTAGATGGGCAAACAAAGTGACATCCATCATGGACGCCTCATCCACAATGACAAGATCTGCATCAATTCTTTTCTTTGAGAAAAGATTTGTCTCACCAGGTTTTAATCGCAAGAGCCGATGTAGTGTCATCGCTTCGCAATAAAGTCCAATTTTAGATTGTAGATGTAAAGCGGCAAGACCCGTTGGCGCTGATAAAATGATTTTGCCAGCACCAAAATGTTTTGCAAAACGTGCTGCTGTATGTGTTTTACCAGTTCCTGGACCGCCACAGAGAATCGAAAATGCGTTTTCATTTAAC
The DNA here is from genome assembly GCA_027459365.1 of Chlamydiota bacterium. Classification (GTDB taxonomy): domain Bacteria; phylum Chlamydiota; class Chlamydiia; order Chlamydiales; family SM23-39; genus DAIDHZ01. The sequence goes on along the minus strand of DAIDIM010000181.1, from coordinate 551 downwards.
TGTTTTGCCACTTTTTTCTGCTCAAGTGAGAGCAGATTGTCATTGTCAATATCGTGTAAAAATCTTTCATCAAGAGTCGGCGCTATTTTTCGTAGCCGATTTACATTTTCTACAATATGCGTTTCGTAAACCCAATCCTTTTGCAGATAATAACGATCTTGATCTTTTATAATGCCATTTGGCGCCTCAGGGTTACTTGGCACTTTTAGACAAAGATTTCCCTCTCTTGCGCTCTGCAATACAGAAGAGGCTAATTCCCCATTTGTAGAGTTCCGAGCAAAGAATTTATTCAATGCGGACATAGTCTCCTGTCCTTACGAAAATATAAAAAATTCCTCCAAACACTTTTTCATTTCCAAAGTGGCGTACAATTGCCTCTTTATACAAATCGGCTTGGAGTGAATAGTCATTTGCATCCATCACTTTTTCTACCGGTATATTGTTTAATACATTGGTTTTCCAATCAACTAAGTACACTTTTTCAGCAAGAATGAACACCAGATCCATCGATCCTGTAATATAGTGGGAATTCCGTCTATAGAGAAATTCCA
>DAIDIM010000171.1 GCA_027459365.1 Chlamydiota bacterium | reverse complement strand
CTCGCCCATCACGGCGTCCTGTTTCCCGCCTCATAAAACCATTCAGGGACAACAAAATGGCTTAGCGTGACAGAAGGGGTGATCCCCGCGCTGATTAGTTTTTGAATGAAATTGCGATATACGGCAACTGAGTGATGATCGATCTCACCTTTTTTGGGCGCAATCACAGACCACTCGAGCGAAAATCGGTGCGCTGTTACATTGTGGCTTTTGAGCATTTGAATATATGCTGTTGGATCAGACAAAATATCGGTAAAAAAGTTCTTATATTCAAACCCTTCCTCATGGAGAACATGCGATGGAATGTCCATCCATTTATCCCAATCACAGCGCCCTTTCATCTCTGGGGCAGCCGCCCACTTTGTCCCTAGTCCCGATGTTTGGAAAAGCGATGTCGCAAATCCTCTTTGTTCTGGTGGCCAAACCGTTGGTGGTGCAATATCTGGGATTTTCGCAGGAATGACTTTGCGCGTCTCAGTGAACTGATCGTAAGCCAATGTGAGAGGAGAAACAAGGAGGAGCCCCGCAAAAGTAAAAAAGTTTTTCACATAATGGACAATTTTTTGCTGCGTCGAGATTGATTCCACCAAAACTTCGCCCCCATTCCACCGAACAATTTCCGGAGGAGGAAGTAAGCACTTTTCTAAGCGGAGAAACGTCATAAAATACCTTGTTTTTAATAGTAAATCGCGCTATCATATCTTCTCCTCGACCAAACATCAAGGATTTAACAACCAAAGGAATTATGAGCATTTTTGAATCGAAAATGGATAATGAAGCTAAGATTCGCAAACAATGGCTAGCATTGCAAATTACCTCTGTTATCGCAGGGTGCATGAGTGTATTTTTTCCTGTGATGACTCAGATCCCCGAAGGAGTTCCCTCTTGGACTTTGGATGTTACTCGCTATTTTACTTTAGCGGGAAGCTTATGTTTTCAGTATCTTTTGTACCATTATGCATATAAAAAGAAAGGGTTAAAACTTCTGACATTTTTTCTAGTCATCACACCTATTGGTCTTATCGCTACAGTCGCATCCCATATGATGAGTGATGTTCCACTCACAGCTTGGGGATATTTTTTTACTGCATTTCAATTTGGCCTTTCTATATTTTGGTTTTTCGTAAGTCTAAAATTGCGAACGTTTAATAAACAACAGGTAAATCTGTAAAGCGAGCAATATTATAATGTCTATTCTTCGTATACCCAAACATGATTCTGATTCTTCTTGATTATCTCATACCTCCAATGCATCACAATGCAGAGGAATGAGTATAACAGCAGCTATCGTTGCTTTAGGGGTTATGCTTATAGGCATAGACCCTAAAACTGCATCGGCCTGTCCTTTTAAACCTTTTTGCCTTGATAACCAAACTTTACCACAAATCGAGCGTGATTTTCTCAATCGAGCTGAAATTGCAACTATACGGGGCCACAATCCGAAAGACATCCAAAAGATGGCGCAAACATTTCGCAAAGACCCTTGTTATATGATAACGTCTCGCGCAATTGCAGAATCATCAGCTCAATCAACTTTGCAAAAGGATTTGATTTCTCGATGGGAAATGGATTTGCCTGATCCTTTGTTGCCTCATATTGCCTATGAGATTAATCAGCAAGTTTGTCTACCTCAATTGAAAAGATTAGAATATAATCGAGAATGGCTAGATGAAACAATCACAAAAGAAAAGGATTTGCACAAACAGGTGTCTCTTCAAGCAATCGAAATGCTTAAAAGTTCATCAGAATATGAGCAAAGCCTTGGGCACGAAATGAATCGAGAGATAAAAGAGGCTGAAGTTTCAAGAAATTGGATTGAGACACAACGTGCAAAGGGTCAATTTTACGATTTTCAGCTACAAAATAGGACGTTAAATCAGGTAATGCCTTCCTTGATGAATGATCTGACATCTAGCATTGAAACCATTCTCGTTCAGTCAATGCAAGAAAGTCATCTTGGATTTGAAATGGAATCCAAGCTCGATGCGATACTAAAGCGCACTCGAACTGATATTCAAAGAGAAGAGGAACATACTGTCCGCCGAATCCTTGCACGTATCATTGCAGAGAAGTTGAAACCTCATTTGCAAAATGAGCTGTTAGATCGCCTGCATGTAAGCACTGCAGCATATATTAGACTGAAGGATTACCACGCTTATCCTGTTCTTAGCGCTGCATTAGGAGACATTGATCTTCCAGGTATAGATAAAAGTTACTTGGATTATCTCACCTCAAATTTCTTTCCAACAAAATGGGACGTTTGGGTTCGCTTTAGTATCCACGAATCATCTCCTAAGAAGCTCGTGTATTACTGGCATCATACATTTGAAATGAACACCCGTGGTGTCAACGCTCAAGAATGCAAGCGCATTCATCTATCTACTATTGCTGTGTAAAAATGATCCGACTGCTTTTCTGAGAGGGTGACATTTTAACTTTGGTTTGAGATCAACTGTACGGAAAAATCGTACAGTTGAGGTTACTGATTCCGGATGGAAAAATGCGTGAGACTAACCCCCAATACAGAGACATTTTTAATATTGGACAGGGAAGCAGTTATTAGCATCCCTTCGAGGTAAGACTATTGTATGGATGCTTAGAAGTAAATATTGAGATTTTTTCCTGACTTCCGCGTCTGAATTCATGTAGTGTATCTATGAATATATAAAATTTCATTGATAAAATATTTGTTTTATAGTAGTGTTCTTATCTTCATAGAGCGATTATGTTTATTCTTAAAAAAAAGCTAACTGGCACCTTT
>DAIDIM010000159.1 GCA_027459365.1 Chlamydiota bacterium | reverse complement strand
GCTCTTTGACAATATGGGCACTCTCCCATTGACCTTTTTCAGCTTCCCCGAAAAGTGCGATTGTACGTCTCATTACCTCCCAATATATTAAAGGAAGTTAAAGATCAATTCTTTTTCAATTTCGAGTAATCGATTGTATTTTGCAGTTCTTTCAGATCTAGCTAATGATCCAGTTTTAATTTGTCCTGTGGAATAGGCAACAGCGAGATCGGCAATCGTTGTATCCTCTGTTTCTCCTGATCGGTGTGATATGATCGTTTTATAGTTGTTTTTTTGTGCCAAGTGAATCGTTTCGGCTGTTTCAGTGAGGGTCCCGATCTGATTGACTTTGATGAGAATGGCGTTGGCTATTTTATCAAGGATGCCCCTTTGTAAAAACTTTGTATTTGTGACAAAAAGATCATCGCCTACGAGTTGAATTTTACTACCAAGTCTTGCTGTAAGATAAGCCCATCCTTCCCAGTCATTTTGATCTAAGCCATCTTCGATGCTATCAATCGGATATTGTTTCACTAGATCTTCTAAGTAGGCAACCTGCTCTTGATAGGTTTTATTGCGGTATAATCCATTTTTATAAAATTCTGATGCGGCGCAATCGAGGGCAATTGTGACCTCTTTTTTAGGCTGGTAGCCCGCTTTTTCGATGGCTTCTAAAATGAATTCAATTGCAATTTCATGAGAGGAAAGGGCAGGGGCAAAGCCTCCTTCATCACCAACAGAAGTTGAAAAACCTTTTGATGCGAGAATTTTTTTTAGTGTATGAAAAATTTCGGCGCCGCAGCGAACAGCTTCACGAAAGGAAGGGGCGCCAACCGGTCGGATCATCAATTCTTGAAAATCAAGCCCGTTATCTGCATGGACTCCGCCATTGATGATATTCATCATGGGGCAAGGAAGTAGAGTTGCCTTTTCTCCGCCAATGTATCGATAAAGAGGCAATTGATGCGCAGATGCGGCACATTTTGCAACAGCAAGTGAAATTCCAAGAATGGCATTGGCTCCCAGATTTCTTTTATTTGTGGTTCCATCAAGATGGATCATCGCCTCATCGATTTGCTTTTGTTGATCGATCGGCATCCCTTTGATACATGCATTCAGAGGTCCCTCCACATTATTAACAGCCTTCATTACCCCTTTCCCAAGATATCTTTTTGGATCTCCATCACGCAGCTCAAATGCTTCATGTTCCCCGGTGGATGCGCCTGATGGGACAAATGCAGTGCCGATAAATCCACCACTTGAAACGACAGTAACAGCGATTGTTGGATTGCCGCGCGAATCGAGAATTTCACGTGCATGACACGAATTGATTAATTCCATGTTGTTTTACTTTTTTGGGTTTGTACTTCATTCATTAATGTTAAATACGATTGATAGCGTAAAGCAGGAATTTTGCCGTTTTTGACATTTTTGACAACTCGACAATTCGGTTCGCTTGTATGCGAGCAATCGGGAAATTGACATCGTGACTTAAATTCACGAAAGTGTTCAATCACATCTTCTTTTTTTAAACTCCATACACCAAAACTTCTGACTCCTGGTGTATCTACGCAGTATCCACCATTGGGGAGGGTAATTAATTCTGCCATAGAAGTTGTATGGGCCCCTTTGGCTGTTTTTTGCGTAAGAACTCCTGTTTTTAACGTAAGGCCAAAACAGGCATTTAGGATTGACGATTTTCCCACTCCCGATTGTCCTGAGAAGACCGATGTTTTATTTTGCAGAAGGTTTCTCAATATCTCAATCCCAACTCCTGTTTTGGTACTGATCGAAAGAATGGGATAACCTAAAGGCTCGTATGCCTCTAGAAATGCATCATACAGCTCTTTTTCACCCTCCAATAAATCAATTTTATTCACTACAATAATCGGCGTTAATTTCCCTTTTTCTGCTGCAATTAAATAGCGATCGATGAGAGATGGTTTCAAAGGCGGCTCAAAGATCGAAACGCAAATCACAACAATATCCACATTCACTGCGATCAATTGTTCTTTTTTCCCGCTGATATCGGTTCTAGAAAGAATAGTGGTTCTCGGAAGGACCGCAGTAATTGCACCCTCTTTTTCGGATATAATTTGAAATTCAACCCAATCTCCAACCGCGATCAGATTCTTCGTTAAATTCTTCTCTTTTTTTAAAAAGCCTTTTAAGGAACAAAGATATTGTTTCCCATCACTTTCGACAACGCTTCCTTCTCCAGAAATGGAGAGAACTCTGCCCTTATGTGCATTTTCTTGAGCAGAAAATTCTTGCACAACCTGATCTGTTTTCTTAAACTTGGAGCGATCCGTATCTTGAGCATGTTTTCGCATCTTTCGAAATTGCTTTCGATCGCGTGCGTGAAACTCCTCTTCAAAATCATAGTCTTTCATGCATCTTATATAACAAAATAGCGCCAGCAATTGCTACATTGAGCGATTCGATATTGTTTTGCAATGCAATAGTGACGCGCGTTCCCATTTTTTTTGCCCATGGAGCAACCCCCTGTCCTTCATTGCTCAACACAAGAGCAAGGGGAATTGGAAATGTTTGTTCTTCCAAACTAACACCTGTCATATCTGCCACAAAGAGATGGATCTTCATCTCTTGTATCCAGGAAACGATTTCTTCTGCAGTTCTATAGGCAAAAGGCAATCGAAAAATGGTTCCCTGACTTGCACGGATAGCTTTATCATTGAAAAAATCGACCGTGCCCGGTGTTGCAATGACCGCATCCCAGCCGAGAGCTACTGCCGTTCTGACAAGCGTTCCTAAATTGCCAGGATCTTGAATCTGATCTAGAATCAATACCCTTTTTTTATCTTCGACATTTTGTTCTTGCGGAAGATCCACCTCTGCAATCATTCCCGTAAATGTGCCAAGCCCTGCAATTTTTTGAAGGATTTCCTCTGTAACTATGTATGTGGATTCAGCCATCCTCGAAACAGGTTCTTGAGTCAGCAAACATTTGATTGGAAAAGGGTATTCTTGAATCAGATGGTCGCCAATCAAAACCAAAGAATGTTTCTCCTTGCGATAGGCAGAGTCCTTTCGCAATGCGACAAAATGTTTCACAATCGGATGTTGAAGACTTGTGATTTTCATGAATTGGTCACTTTGTATAAAGTGCCAGTTTTTAGGTTTTCTTTAAAGATATGTTTATTCATAATCTATGAATTATTATTAGGTATCGCCGTATCTGGAAGCTTCTCAAGCATTTTATCCGTCACAAACCGTATTGCTTTCAGATGAGGACAATGCCCTAAAGGAGTTCATTATGTGCTTGACGACTACGAATAGTTCATCCTGTTTTCGCGCACCTTGTTTGTCAACGCAAAACAGTACAAGCCTAGTGTCTTCGAATCCTTCATCTGATGTCATGCAACAGTTTGTGCAAATGCAAGCTGCAATTTTAGGGCCTCCAGTTGTCGGCGCCTTTTCGAATTGGGCGTGGTCGCATCTTCCGAACGCATTCGATGTCACTCAAAGATTGAACACGGTCCGCGTTGCTACGGCGGAGCTAGGTCGTGGCGTAATCGATGCAGTTGGTTCTGTTTTTTCCTATTTCACATCCAACGAAAAAGCAAAAGAGCCAGCATCTAGCAATATTCCCAGCTGCGCCATGGGACTGCTAGCGCTTGGCACCGGTCAACCGATGGTACAATTGCTGGGAGCTGGTTTACTCACCGATTGCCTCAAGTTCCCTGGCGTACAAGCGACTCACCCTAATGCGACGTTTTTGACAACAGTGGGAGGTAAGGGTAATAGCCTCGGGCAATCTGTTCAGCAAACCCAAGACGGTGGGTACATTGTTGCAGGATATACCGATGGCTACGGCGCGGGAGGTAACGATCTTTTTCTGACAAAATTTGCTTCTAACGGTACGGTATCTTGGACTAAAACAGTGGGAGGAGCAGGAAATGATATGGGTCATTCGGTCCAACAAACCCAAGATGGAGGATATATTGTCACAGGATCTACTTCCAGCTTTGGCGCAGGAGGAAAAGATGTTTTGTTAGTCAAATTTCTCTCAGATGGTACTCTGTCTTGGGCAAAAACATTTGGAAACACAGGCAATGATGAGGGCTATTCCGTCCAGCAAACGCAAGACGGCGGATTTATTGTCACGGGATACACAGATGGTTACGGCGCAGGAATGGACGATGTTCTTCTAACCAAATTGACTTCAACAGGAAGCCTGTCCTGGACCCAAACACTAGGTGGAGCAATCGATGACATAGGATGGGGGGTCCAACAAACGCAAGACGGTGGATTTGTTGTCATAGGACAGACCAATAGTTTTGGCGCAGGAGGCTGGGATATCCTACTTGTTAAATTCACTTCAAATGGAACCTTATCTTGGACAAAAACTTTGGGAGGGTTGAGCACTGAGGTAGGATATGGGGTCCAACAAACGGAAGATGGCGGATATGTTGTCACAGGTGTAGTGAATAGTTTTGGTGCAGGACTTGCGGACGTCCTTCTTGCTAAATTCGCTACAAACGGAACCTTTTCTTGGGCAAAAACTTTGGGTGGACCAGGCAATGACGCAGGACAAGATG
>DAIDIM010000150.1 GCA_027459365.1 Chlamydiota bacterium | reverse complement strand
GGTGTTTATAAGTGGCTTTGTCTCAAAAAAACGCGGAACTTCCGTTTCATTTGGAATTGCTGCAAACCAATCAAAGTTTTTTTGAATGCTCATCCTGTAGATTTTTGTTCTTGAAAAAATTGTTATATATATTTTGCGGTTTTGGAGTTTTTGGATTTGGCTACTTCTTCTGGAGTGCCGGTGGCGATGATTTCGCCGCCATGAGGGCCGGCATCGGGGCCGAGGTCGATGATGTAATCGGCGTTGCGGATGAGATCGATATTGTGCTCGATGATGACGAGGGTGTTTTTTTTGTCGGCAAGGCTTTGGAAAATGGGGATGAGGAGGGCCACATCTTCGCTATGGAGGCCAACGGTTGGTTCGTCGATGAGGTAGAGGGTTTTGCCGATTTCTCGCTTGGCAAGTTCGCGCGAGAGGCGTAGCCGTTGCGCTTCGCCGCCGGAAAGAGAGGCGACGGCTTGCCCTAGTTTTAGGTAGGAGAGGCCGACTGAGATGAGTGTATTGAGCCGTTTTGCGATGCGTGGAATATTTCCGAAGAATTCGTGCGCCTCATGAATACTCATATCAAAGATTTGGCCAAAGTTTTTCCCTTTATAGAGAACTTCGAGGGCTATTGGATTGAGACGATATCCTTTGCATGCCGGACAGGCGATTTGGACAGAGGGGAGAAATTGAAGGTCGATGGTTTTATAACCAAGTCCCCAGCAGGTGCGACACATCCCTTTGCGATGATTGGGACTAAAATGTCCTGCACTTAGCCCTTTGATTGCGGCGTTAGGAAGAGAGGCGTAGAGGGAGCGGAGAGGAGGTTGAAGATCGCTGTAGGTGCTTACGTCAGCGCGTGCAGTTTGCCCAATGGGGCTTTGATCAATGGTGACTACTTTTTCAAAATGGTGAAGGCCTGTAAATGTAGCGCCACAATATTGGTGAGAAAGGGGTTTTTTGCGCTTGTTGGCGACAAATTCAGCGGCAGGTTTTAGGAGATAGCGCATGAGGGTGGATTTGCCAGAGCCAGAAACGCCTGTGAGGCAGGTAATGGCTGATAGGGGAATGGAACAGGAGATATTTTTTAGGTTGTGAAGATGGGCATTTTGAATGGTGATGAATTCTTGGGAGATCCGTCTTTTTTTTGGGATGGGGATTTTTTTACGGCCTGAAAGATATGCGCCTGTAAGGGAGTTGGGATTTTTTTTGATTTGTTCGATAGTTCCGCTTGCTGTGATTTGTCCTCCGAAACTGCCTGCTTTTGGGCCAAAATCGACAATGTAATCTGCTGCATTGATGGTCATTGGATCGTGTTCAACGAGGAGAAGGGTATTGCCGAGATCCCGAAGATGTTTTAATGCGGCGTTCAGCTGTTCGTTATTTGCAGGATGGAGGCCAATGGTTGGTTCATCAAGAATATACAGACATGAGGTGAGTCCAGATCCAATCTGTTTTGCAAGGCGTATTCTTTGAAGTTCTCCGCCACTAAGAGTAGGCGATGATCGATCTAATGAAAGGTAATTTAGCCCTATTGCAAGGAGAAATTCGAGCTGTTTTTCGATTGTGCTGCGAGTGACTGTTAAAAATTGTTCATTTTTAAGTGAGATTGTTTTTACAAATTGCAAAGCAACATCCAGCGTCATTTTGCAGAAATCGCTAATCGATTGATTTTGTATCCGTACGTTGAGTGCCAGGGGATTGAGTCGTGAGCCATTACAGCTTGAACAAGTAGATGCAGACAGATGGGGGAGTAGCGATTCTTTGATTTCGGTATTTGCTTGGCGTGCCGCATTGGCAAGTACATTTTCAAGCCCTCGCCAGGAAACCTGAATGTTTTTGATGGTTTTTTCACTTCCGCCCTTGAGAAGGATCTCACGCTGCGAGAGAAGAAGCGATTTGACAAGTACATCACAAGGAATGCGCTCATGTTTAAAATATTGCTCGACGATCTGGTAGGCATGGCTTGTCCCTTTTTCTCGAAAGAGCCGATCTAAAATGTCGAGAATGGAAAGATTCTCAAACGACTGATTATCAACAAGATGCGCGCCATAGGTGACTCCTAGACCTTGGCATTCATGACACATCCCGGCATCGTGATTGAATGAGAAGGTTTGTGGAGTAATTGGGGGAAATGACTTTCCTGTGCTCACAACAGCATAGGAGAGGTTATAGAATAGATCGCCTTTTTCCCTAGCAAGGATCACTATGGTGCCTGCCCGATCGATTGCTTCATAGAGACGTTTTTCACTCTTTTCATCGACAATTAGACGATCGATCACAAGATAGATCTCATTTTTTTTATGTTTTTCAAAGGGAATATCAACATCGAGTTCATAGTATTTTCCGTTGAGTCGAATCCGTAAATATCCTTCTCGATTTAGGCGGGCTTTGAACTCTTCAAAAGTCTCTTTTTTTTCTAGTGTTATGGGCGCTAAAATATAGAGTTTTTCTCCCATTAAGGTCGAAAGGGTCTTTTCAACAACAAATTCTTTGCTAATCTGCCGAATCTCTTCTCCAGTTTCTGGATCGTGCGCGGTTCCTAAATGTGCATAGAGAATGCGAAGCAGATCATAAATTTCGGTAAGGGTACCAATGGTAGAGCGGGGATTTAAACCACCTGTTTTTTGCTCGAGCGCAATGGATGGGGAAAGGCCTGTGATTTGATCCACTTTTGGTTTTGGCAATTGTTTCACAAGGGTTCGTGCATAGGCAGATAAGGTCTCTGTATAGCGACGTTGCCCTTCGGCATAGATTGTGTCAAAAGCAAGGGAACTTTTCCCAGATCCTGAGGGCCCTGTGAATATCGTCATCGCATTTCGAGGAATCGAAATGGAGACCGACTTGAGGTTGTTTTGCTCTGCATTTATTACAGTCAGCTCGCTTGTGCCAAAAGTTGGTTTTCTCTTCTCTTTTTTAATTTCAGGGAGCTTATTTGCCAAAGACAGACCCGTTGGTGTTTTGAGTTTGGCTATTTTTTCAGGGCTCCCCTCTCCGATCAGCTCTCCTCCATAAATGCCAGCAGCGGGCCCTAAATCGATGATCCAATCGGCGCATCGGATTAGATCGAGATTATGCTCGATTACGATGACAGTATTGCCAAGATCAACAAGCTTTTGAAGGACCGAAATCAGCCGTTGTACATCATGAAAATGGAGGCCGGTTGTTGGCTCATCGAGAATGTAGAGTGTACGACCTGTATGAGGACGGACAAGCTCTTTTGCCAATTTAATCCGTTGCGCCTCACCACCAGAAACTGTGGTAGAGGGTTGTCCCAGTGTGATATAATCAAGCCCTACTTGGGAGAGCAAGGAGAGCTTTTTATGGATTGATGGGATCGATTCAAAAAGCTTCAACGCATGCTCAACATCCGTATTGAGGATGTCGGTAATGCTCTTGTCCTTAAATCTAACACTTAAAATCTCTGGATCAAAACGTTTCCCTTTACATTGAGGACATTCAACCCAAATGTCTTCCATGAAATCCATGTCAATGCGGGCACTCCCAAGACCTGAACAGTAGGAACAAGATCCGGTTTTTACATTGAAGCTAAAATGGCTCTCGGTAAAGCCGCGCAATTTACTCTCAGGTAAGTTCGCAAAAATCTCCCGAATCTCATCAAAGAGTTTGATGTAGGTTGCAGGATTTGAGCGAGGGGTTCTTCCAATGGGAGATTGATCGACTAAAATGACTTTATCAATCTTTTCAAATCCAGCAATACTTTTGTGTTTGCCGACATTCATCTCAGCACCGTGAAAATGGTTGGCAAGAGCTGGATAGAGAATGTCTGATATGAGGGAAGATTTTCCGCTTCCAGAAACGCCGGTGATGCAGATGAGACCGTTAAGCGGAATTTTTACATTCAGATTTTTTAGATTGTGGTGAGAGGCACCCGTTATTGTGATTCCGTCTTGCAATTTTCTCTTTTTTGACGTTTGCATTTTGAGGCGGCCTGATAAGTAGCCCCCCGTGATCGATCTTGGATTCTTGATCACATCTTGCACAGATCCACATGCGAGGATTTCGCCACCATGGATGCCCGCTCCTGGACCCACATCGACGATTGTATCTGCTTGGCAAATTGTATCTGCATCATGCTCGACAACCAGGACCGTATTCCCAAGATCTCTTAGGTGAAGAATCGTCTGAATGAGCTTATGATGATCGCTTGGGTGAAGTCCAATGGACGGTTCGTCTAAAACGTAAATTGCACCCACAAGTCCTGCACCAATTTGTGAAGAGAGTCGAACACGCTGCGATTCGCCACCACTCAGTGTGGGGGATGTCCGATCTAAAGAAATATACGAAAGTCCCACATCGAGTAAGAATTTAAGTCTCAGCTGAATCTCTTTTATCAGTTCGCCTGCAATTTTCCGCTCGATAGCAGAGATTTTCAGAGTCTCAAAAAACTGTAAACAATCTGTCAATGAAAGGGCCGTCAGTTCATGAATTTTTTTGTTCCCTAGGCGAGTTTCAGCCGGATATGGTTTTATGCGAGAGCCGTGACATTGAGGGCAGATACCTTCAATCATCATGGCACCCATCTTTTTCCGATATAGATCGCTAGTTGCCGCGCTTAGCCGCTCTTTTGCCTCCTGAATGACCCCTTTCCAATGAACAAACTCTTGCCAACGATTCTTTTTTTCCGGATGGGTAAAAATCATCTTGGTCCATTTTTTCTCCGTTCCATAAAGAAAAACCTTTTTTTCAGATTCCTTTAACTTTTTCCAAGGAGTGTGTATAGAAAATAAATTGTTATAGATATTTCCATAGCGGACAGTATTGTATGATGGGGCAATCTCGCAACAATCTTCGGCAATGCTTAAGTCCTCATTGATGATTTTTTTTAGATCAAATTCTGATGCAATGCCAATCCCATGACATTCAGGGCACATGCCAGCTGGATGATTGAAAGAAAAATCGTGCGGCTCAAGGGGACCATAAGAGAGATTTGATTTTTGAGAATAGGCAGTTTGAGAAAAGATTTTTTCCTCTTCCGTATCTGGAAAATATACTGAAAAAAAACCTTGCCCCAGCTCTAGAGCCATAACGGCTGCCTCAGCAATTCGAGAGTGTTCGTCTCCCCTCACCCGGTCAACCACAATATCAATATCATGAGCCAGGTCTTTATCTAGACTGATCTCCTCGCTTAAATCGACGATTGTCCCATCAATTCTAACGCGGGTAAAACCCTTCGATTGGATCTCGGCAAAGCTATCTAAAAATTCGCCCTTTCCTTTTGCGTAAGGGCTTAAGAATATGAGCTTTGCATTTTCTGACAAGTTTTGTAATTCAGCGATAATCTTTTCTCGGCTATGCATTGCAAGCGGCTCTTTGGAAACAGGGCAATGGGGAATCCCAATGCGAGCATATAAAACGCGCAAGAAGTCATAAATTCCTGTCATCGTACCAACGGTAGAGCGAGGCGTTCGACCAGCCGTCTTTTGCTCGATCGCAATTGTAGGGGCAATGCCGCTGATTTCTTCCGCCTCAGGTTTCGGAAGGTCACCCAACGCTCTGCGCGCCTGATGCGACAACGACTCGATGTAACGCCTCTGGCCTTCGACATAAATCGTTTCAAAGGCTAAAGACGATTTGCCAGAACCTGAAACACCCGTAAATACTACGAGCTGGCCCGAATCCAGGGTCAGGTCTACACTCTTGAGATTATTGACGCGTACTTTTTTGAGAACGATTTTCGGAGAATTCATGACATTCGATTGTATACAAAACGGAGCAAGATTCTCAAGATATAGAATTAGAGAGCCATTCCCGATGTGCCTCTTCGACGATATTCGGGAATCTTTTCGACGATTTTAC
>DAIDIM010000139.1 GCA_027459365.1 Chlamydiota bacterium | reverse complement strand
TTGGAGAAATTTTGCAACAGATGCGGATGCTGGCTGCGATACAATCCAAAAGGTAGAGAGCAGCGCAATTCAGTTGCCAGAAATGTTTATCTTTATCACTCCTCATATCATCCGAAGCCCTGAAGATGATCTCCGCTGTATCCGGCAACGTGAGTATCAAAAACGGGCAGGCGATATTCCAGAATTTTTAATGTATTTGGATGAAGCGAAGACGCAAGAAAGGAAAAGAATGTTTAGCAATAGTCTAAAAATGTTATTCGATATGTATTAACCTCGGATTATATGAATAGTGATGCAGCATTAGCTGAGCGATTCGGGCTTCAAATTTTTGAGGAAATTCACTCCTTTCCATTTGTCAGGGACCAAGTCACTGTCATTCCCTATTCAATGGCAAAACAAAAGAAAGTTCTCCCCGTAGATGAAACGCCGAGTAGCTTTATCGTCGCCATCTCGGATCCTTTAGACTATGAGGTCATTACTGAACTTCGTCTCCTTTTAAAAAAACAGATTCAACCCATTTATTCTCCAAAATCAACGATTGAAACGGCCATTGAACGGTGTTATCACCAGCGGGAAGAAGAGACAAAGCGTCTGTTTTCTGATTTGGAAAAAGACTCTAGGCTACAAGGTGTAGAAGAGGAGACTTACGATTTATTAGAGCAAGCAGAGGGCAATCCTGTCATACGAATGGTCAATACGATCATTCTTGAAGCAATCCAATTTGGGGCATCCGATATTCATTTTGAACCAACAGAGGCAGGATTGATGATCCGTTATCGAATGGACGGTATTTTGCAACAAAAACATATTCCCCCCCGCGAATATCAAATGCAGATCATTACGCGACTCAAAGTGATGGCTAAAATGGACATTGCTGAGCATCGTCTTCCTCAGGATGGACGAATTAAGCTCCATCACGGGGGAAGAGAAATCGATTTTCGTGTGAGCACATTGCCGATTGTTCATGGTGAGAGAATTGTGATTCGTATTCTAGATAAAGGCAATGTGGTTTTAGGACTTGATCGGATTGGAATGAATGAATTGCACTTATCGCAAATGCGAAAGCTCATTTCTATTCCTGAAGGGATTGTTTTAGTATCAGGTCCGACTGGAAGTGGGAAAACGACCACCCTTTATAGCGCCATTTCTGAGCTCAATGATATGGAGCGGAATATCATTACAGTAGAAGATCCGGTAGAATATAAAATTACAGGAATTTCTCAAGTCAGTGTCAATCCGAGGATCGATTTGACTTTCGCTAAAGGATTACGCCATATTTTACGCCAAGACCCTGATGTGATCATGATTGGGGAAATACGTGATAAAGAGACAGCCGAAATCGCAATTCAAGCCTCTCTTACAGGCCATTTAGTATTTAGCACATTGCACACCAATGATGCTCCTTCTGCGCTGACTCGACTTGCAGACATGGGGATTGAACCGTATTTGCTTGCCTCTTCCATTTTAGGCGTTGTAGCGCAGCGTCTAGTGCGTAAGATTTGTCCCGATTGCAAAATTGTGTATCTACCTGAAGATGAAGAACTTGCAGAGATGGGGCTGGAATTTAAAGTCCCTTTTTATCGAGGACTAGGGTGTGACAAATGTCTAGGAACAGGTTATAAAGGACGTCTTGCAATTTATGAAATTATGCTTGTTACTCCAAAAATTAAGTCGCAAGTGATGATGAGCCAAGATGCAGAAAAGTTGCGAGAGGTGGCACTACAGCAAGGGATGAGGACTCTATTTAGCGATGGATTGGAGCGGGTAATCGATGGCAAAACAACAAGTAAAGAAGTGCTACGGGTAACAAGAGAAAAATAATGTTGTATCAATATATAGCTGTTAACGAAAAAGGGAAAAAAATTTCTGGCTCCATTCAAGCAGACAATTTGCTTGATGCAAAACAAAAGTTGGTTCGACGTGAAGCTGTGATTTTAAAAGTAGACCCTCTTTCAGAAAAACAGCTTCATGCCAATCTGTCAAAGAAAGAAATTCTTACCCTAACATCTGAAATTGCCCGTCTTTTACAAGCAGGTCTTCCCCTTTATGAAGCCTTGTCTGCTCTCGAAGAGAAGTACCGAAACCAGAAAACACACCTTCTCATGCTCGATTTGTGTGATAAAGTGCGATCGGGCCTCTCTTTTTCGGCAGCAATTAGCAACCATCGCGACTCTTTTGATATCTTGTATATTTCGATGGTAACAAATGCTGAAAAAACAGGGAGACTGGGAATTGCGCTTGATGAAATTGCAAATCTTCTCAGTCGACAAATTAAAGTTAGAAATCAGATCATTTCAGCGCTCCTTTATCCGGCACTTTTAAGCATGTTTTGTTGTGTCATCTTAAGTGCACTCCTCTTTTTTGTTGTTCCCTCTTTAAAAGAGCTTTTTGAAGGGAGAGATCTACATCCCTTCACCAAAATTGTTTTTGCATGTAGCTCTTTTGCATGCAATGCGAAGATCCCCCTTATTGCCACTGTTCTAGCAATTGGAGGAGGTATTGTTTTTCTCTTTTCTTCAGAAAAAAGGAGGAGGAAACTTGTTTTCATTGCAAATATTGTTCCCTTCATTCGATCCTTACTTGCTAAAATTGCCTTTGTCCGTTTTTGTCGAGCAACCGCTACCTTGCTTGAAGGTGGCATTCCTGCAATGACTGCATTTTCTCAAGCACGCTTTGTAATGCGTCATCCAATCTTAGAATCTGTCATTGCAAAAGCAGAAGAAAAAATATCAGAGGGAGAGCCCTTACATGTCCCTTTCCAAAATCATCCGCTAATTCCACCTCTTGTGCCTCGAATGATTGCCATTGCCACACAATCTGGAAAACTTCCATTCATGATGCAACAAATCTCTGAAATCTATGAAGATGAACTAGAAACGTATTTGACCCGTTTTGCAACGTTAGCGCAGCCCATTTTGCTCCTCATTTTAGGAGGAATTGTCGGTTTTGTATTGCTTGCTGTTCTTTTGCCCCTTACAGATGTCAGTTCCTTTGTAAATTGAGGAAAAAAGAGGTTCTTTCCTTTCCGAGCTTAAGGAGGATCTCGATTTACTCTTAGGGACGAGGAAGAAAGCGTTTCTTCTAACGTATAGACTTATCTGGATGAATCTGAATAAGAAATGTACTTAAAGGAATGCAATCGATTCCATCAATTGAACGGGCGTGATCTCCTTGATAGAGAAGGAATGGAGAAGCCTCAGGGTACTCATCTTTGAACGCCTTAAGTCCTTTGAGATCTTGAGAATGGACATTGCTTCCTCTTTTCACTTCTATTGCCCAAAAACCTGTGGGACCATAGATGATAAAATCGACCTCTAGCTGGCTTCGCGTGCGCCAGAAACACATCTGATGAGGTTCTTTTTGAGCTTGGATCCATGCGCGCAAGTGTTGAGCAACTAGTCCTTCAAGAGCAGGACCTTCTATTTCGGCCTCTTTGTCTAAAGGGCCTCTGGGTCGCAGGGAGCGAAAAATTCCGGCGTCGAAGTAGTAAAATTTCTGATGCGCAATAAGCTCCCTTTTGGCTCTTCGGGTGAACACGGACAAACGAAAAGAGATCAATAAATCATCGATGATTTGGAGATAATTGTCGACCGTGCTCCGCTTAACTTGCGCCTCTCGTGCAATTTCTGTCGCATTGAGGAGATTGCCGTGAGAGAAGCTGGCCACCTCGAGAAATCGAGCAAAATCTCCTACCTGCCGCACAATCCCCTCTGCGACCACTTCTTCGCGAAGGTAAACACCCACGTAATTGAGGACTTTTTCTAATGGATTCTCTGCTTCCCATACCATGGGAAGCATCCCTATCTTTAATGCTTTTTCTAGGGAGAAGGAGCTCCCGAGTTCTTTCGCAAAAAAGGGGGGCATTGTTCGTAAAAGAGCTCTTCCCCCAAGAAGATTTCCCACATCTCTTCGGAGTTTTCTAGCGCTGCTTCCCGTCATGATAAATTGGATGCGACTCCCTCCTTCAATGAGTGAATGAACTACAGGAAGAAGTCCTGGCGCCCTCTGTATCTCATCTAAAATAATCGTTCCCTCTTTTAACGAATCTGAAACTTCCTTAAGTCTCTCAGGAACAGCAAGATACATCCTCTCTTGTTCGGGAATGAGAAGATCGATGCAAACGGCTTTGGGAAAAGAATGTTTAAGCCACGTTGATTTTCCCGTCCCTCTAGGACCGAGAAGAAAGAAATTATCCTTAGGAATTGAGAGTAGACGAGGGATGAACGATTTCATATATCCACCGAAGTTGGAGATTATACTGCAATTATTCCAACTTCGATGGATTTTTGCAATATTTTTTAATCTCTTCTCTATTCATACGAGAAGTGGCATGTCTGTACAGTACATGGCAACGGGCCTTCCCTATTTCTCTGAATGTTCAAGTTATTTTTTCACAGATCTATGTATCTCGACTTATGTCATTTTTTGAAAGGCAGATCCGAGGGAGGCGTCCGATGATTTTATTATTTTTTTGCGAGTTAATAGCAGCAACGTCCCTATTGACGAGCAAAAAAATAATAAAAGCGCGGACGCTCTCACCGGAGATGCCATCAAAAAATGTACAAAGTCGAGTGTATCTCCTCTTCACATTCCATAGCGGTAAATTTACAGTCAATTTTCTTACTTGCAGACAGAGAAAAGAGGTTCTTGAGTTTTGTCCTGGTACTGTGATAACCTCGACTTATGTCATTTTTTGGTAAGCAATAATGAAGAAGTGCTTCACGCTATTAGAAATTATTATCGTTATTTTCTTGATTACACTCATCACGGGTGCAATTGGCTATAGCATGAAAGGGACTCTCGATAAGGGGAAAGTATTTCGAACAGAACAGGCAATTGAACAATTGAAAGATTTATTCCTCATGTGTGTTGCAGAGGGAGAATCTCCTGACGATATCATCCGCGATCCGGAATCTATTTTGAAAAAATATGCCCTCGCAAAAAATCCTAAAAAGATCATTGAAGATGGTTGGGGTGAAAAATTTCAAATCGCTTACTTGAAAAGACAAAAAGAGTTCGCAATCACCTCTGACAATCTAACAAAGTACAATAGTAAACGGAAACAGCAGCCTCAAGATACTGTAGACGATGAGTAATACCGTTTATGAAAAATAAATTTAAGTCTGACGGCGTCAGCCCTGCAACAAATATATTGTCTTCACTCGCGTCTTGCCATTCGGCAATGGTCGCTCGCTCCAGACAAAAAAATTTGTGCAGTTTCCTTGTTATACATAAAGTTATTTTCCATAAATGGTATAAAAAACCACTCACTTTGATCGAGCTTTTGATCGCGATTACGCTGATCATTTTAGCAACTAGCGCAATGGGATGGAAAATGGCTGGGATGATTGCGAAAAAACGTTTCAATTCAAGTGTAGAGAAACTTCGCTCACGTCTTTTAACATGTCGTCGTCTTGCTATGAATATGCAATCAGATTGGCGAGGTGAATTATCTATCGGGAAAGAGGCACAATTCAGCACACAATGCGTTGATGATGCGAGAGTTTTCCCAATGCCTACGATCATGCTTGGACCGATCCAATGTTCTTTGAATGGGCAAGAAAGGAATAAAATTTTCTTTGATTTTACTTCGAGTGGGGATATCCGTCCTCATGGACAAATTGAAATACGGAGCGGCCATTTAAATCCGGTAAAATGGGATCTCATTGAGCTTTTTTCTCTCGAAGAGGGTTTAAAAGCAGGGCCTTCGCATCCAAGCCATTGAAAAGACTGGGAAAAAGAAGCTCTTAATTGTATAATAAAACAAAAAAATAGGAAAATTATGAGTAAAATCCTTTTGGCTTTTTTCTTTTGTTTTAGCACGATCTTTGCACAATTGCCTGTTCTTCAAGACACGGTAAATGGGCTCAAAAAAAGACAACCAAATTGGCGTTTGGATGTTTTGCAGGCTTATCCCCATGAGAATCCAAAAATAGTCTTATTCTTTGAACCCCAAGTTGATGGGAGCGAACGGGCGGTTAAGCAAGTTTTGTTTTATGAAAATGGTAAAATTCAGACAGAGGTCGATGTGACTTTAGTTGCGGAAGACTCGCCTGTTGTTAAAGAATGGAATTCAAGAATTGTGCCACATGGTGTCCGCCTTGATTTTGCGCAGAATGGGGCTGTCTTGCGAACTTCACATTACCGCGAAGGGATACTCGAAGGAGATAGTACATTTTTTTATCCAAGTGGAAAAGTGAATGCTGTAACGCATTATAAAAATGGATCTTTAGATGGACCTGCCATTTCTTATTACGAAGATGGAGCTAAAAAAGAGGAAGCGCTCTACGTACAAGGGATGATTGAAGGCGAAGCAATCTACTATTTTGAAAATGGAGTTAAGGCAGCTGTCACTCCTTATCTTGAAGGGAAAATCCATGGAATTGCAAAAGAGTGGCATGCCAATGGCATTTTGAAATCGCAAAAGAATTTTTCACATGGAGCTTTGCATGGAAATGGGGCATTAACAACCTACTATGAAGATGGGAAAATATTAGAAGTTGCAGATTTTAGAGAAGGAGTTCCAGTTGGGGTTCATGTTCTTTACCATCCAAATGGAGCTGAAAGTTACAAAGTCTCTTTCAAAAATGGGAAAAAAGATGGTAAAGAGCGTTGGTTTCATGAAAATGGAATTCTAGCAGGCGAAGGTCTTTATAAAGAGGGCATTCCTTCCGGAAGACACTGGAAAGATCATCCAAACGGCATTAGCGCATATGTGGCATTATTTGATAAGAATGGGAAACTGTTAGAGCCAATTACAGAATATAACGATCAAGGGAGCTTAACGCGCAAATATTCCATTGAAGATGGACGATTAGTGGGTGCCTATACTGAATGGTACCCCAATCAGACGTTGAAAATAGAATATTTTTACATTGCAGGCGATCTAGATGGATTGCAAAAAGAATACTACCCTTCAGGCCAGATCAAAGCATCTACCTTTTTCAAAGATAAGAAAAGAGAAGGAGTCCATGAAGAGTGGTATTCGAATGGTGTTTTGTCGAGAAGAGTCCATTTTAAAGAGGGACTAAAAAGTGGACCAATGGGAGAGTGGTTTGCAAATGGCAATCCTAAGCTCGATGCCTATTTTCAAGCTGATCGGCCCGAAGGAGTCCAAACAGAGTGGTATGAAAATGGACAGTTAAAAACGCGCGTTGAATTTCTCTCCGGAGACAAAAACGTCTGGTGGAGAGAGTGGGATTCTCATGGTGCACTCCTTTCGGAAGTCAAATATGAAAATGGTCAAATCAACGGAACTGCACTCTCATGGTGGTCAAAAGATCAACTCAAAACCAGATTCCATTTTGAAAATGGGAAACAACACGGATTGCAAGAATGGTTCTATGAAAATGGAAAACTACAACGCAAAGCCAATTTCAAACATGGGAATCCAATTGGTGAACATGTAGCCTATTATAAGAATGGTCAATTGCAATCGATCATCCCATATGATTTGGGTAAAATCGATGGACTTAAAAGAGTTTGGGATGAGAAAGGGACGATTCTTGAAGAGGCCAATTACGTATTAGGGAAACTTGAAGGGAGATTTTTACAATATTTACCCGAAAAAGGAGAGGTGATCTATCACTATCACAACCATTTTAAAAATGGGATACATGAAGTCTATTACCCAGTGAATAAAGAGGGGAAAAAGGTTTTGGCAATGCAGGCGAACTATGTCAATGATCGCTTGGAGGGAATAGTGACAGAATTCGATCCACAAGGGGTTAAGGTAAGCGAGCTTCCTTACATCAACGGAGAAAAATCGGGTATTGCAAAGTTATTTGATCCAAATGGAAAGCTTGTGACAACAATCTCCTTCGAAAAGGATCAACAATCAGGACCTGTTTGTCAATATTTTCCGAATGGAAAGGTTTGGCGCAAATGTCATTACATAAATGGGAAGCGTCAAGGGGATGAAATCACCTACTATGATAATGGGAAAACAGCATCAATCTATCATTATGAAAACGATTTACTTGAAGGACTTTGCCAAAACTGGAATAGAGAAGGTGTTTTAGTCTTTGAAGGTGAATATAAAAACAACCTTCGCCATGGTAAATTCAATAAATTCTATGACAATGGAAAGCCGCAATTAGAACAAACTTTTGTGCAAGATGTAGCGGTAGGGTTGAAAAAGAAATACGATATAAACGGCCAAATGATTGCACAGCAAGATCGTAAATAAATAAATTTGAGGCACTTAAAAAATTCTCTTCTATTTTTTTAAAAAAAGCGTAGCATGGATATCATGCAATCAATAAGTTGCATGTTAAACAGGAGAAAAACATATGAACAAAACACAACCACAATCGAAACAACAACCAGCTGCTAACAAAGGGCAAGAAGCAAAAAAACCAAATCCTGCTCCATCAAAGCCTGGCAAAAAATAATTATTCTTGTTAGCGCAAGAAGAGCCTCGGTCCCAAAGCCGAGGCATTTCTCAATATAGCAGAAAACTAAGTCTATATCGTCGCAGACCTGACTTTAGCGTGCAAGTTTGGGATCTTTAGCTGCAGGACTTGATTCCTTGTTTTCACGACATGGAGAAAGAGAAGAACTCTTAAACCCAATGTACGATTCGAACGTCTTGGCAACCGCATCGTTATTATCACGAGCTGCCTGAGCAGAACTGCCCTCTCTTTGCCAATCTTTGTCCGATAAGCCAACTTGAAAAGTGTTCTTCTTATTTGCATTCTTCTTTTGAGAACAAGATTTATTTTGCTCGATTTGCTTTTCTCGCTGATTCGGATGTGACTTTTTGACAGGTGTATGAGAGATCGCGATTAGATTTGCAGCAGGAAGTATTCCGTAATGAGTTGCACCAGATTTTAACTGTGCTGCCTTACAAATCGCAATAGATCTTACCCGTTCAACAATAAGACCATTTTTTGAGTTGGCTGATTTAACTTGCGGGATTACGGGCAAAAAGGAAACTGAACTTGTTTTTTGTGTCATGACATCTCTAAAGAAAAAAAAGTTTATATGTAAGTAAAATTTATATCAATTGCGAATTTTAAAGAGCCATTCCCGATGTGCCTCTTCGACGATATTCGGGAATCTTTTCGACGATTTTACCGCCATTCTTCGCAAAGCCATATAACTTAGTAAGATATCAGCTTTGCGAAAATGGGGTAAACTCG
>DAIDIM010000131.1 GCA_027459365.1 Chlamydiota bacterium | reverse complement strand
GTAAACGACCTATTTTTTGCTGTACTTCTGTAATAATTTTGGATGTAAGAGGCTCCAACGAAAACTTAATTTCGCATACATACAACGTATTGAATTTGGTTTGTATCATAAAATCAACTTGACATGCTGAATGCGTTTTTGTCTTACGCTGGAAATAGGGATTTGCATTCACTACCTCTTCCGGAGAGATTTTGAGTAAGGAATACAATTCATGCCGATTATTCGCAACACAGTTTTCAAATTGCAACCCCATGATCGAAGACCATGAAGGCAGGGGACTACTTCCTTCACCCTCAATGCGCTGCTTTACAGGCTCAATATACTTAATAAAAAAGCGTAAATAATTATCTTTGAGACGAAAAAGGCTTAAATTTGCTGTTTTCTTCTCTTTTATATTCCAAGTATAGTCTCTTGCCACATAGCCAGTTTCAACGAGATCATCCAAATGGGAGCTAATAGTGCCCCCCTTTTTTACTTTCAGAGAGCGACAAATGCCATTGAGATCAGTAGAGCCTTCCGAGAGGCGAGTGACAATCTGTTTGTACAAGAAAGAGCGTTTAGAAAATAGATCGGAAAAGATACGATCGAATTCCTCGATCAATAGTCCCCCTTTTTGGAAAGCAAGCCCACGTATATTGATCTCTGCAGATTCATTTGGAATGATTTCCTCCAAATATCTTGGCACTCCTCCTATCACTGACAAAATCTTAAATTTTTCATGACTTGAGACAGGCTTCTCTTGCCAAAATTGGTTACAGACATTCAGAGGAAGTTCGTCAAGGACCAAATCAAGAGATACTCGGCCCAAAAACCCTGTGCTACTCAAAATATTCTTCTCAATCCATGTAGCCATAGAGCCACTGAGAATCAGAATGAGTTGCGGATTCTTAGAAAAATACAGATCCCAAGCATTCTTTAGTTTGCCTAAGAAAGTAGCATCTTTTGAACCCATCCAGTTTATTTCATCAAAGATGAGTAAAAAGCGACCTTTTTTAATTTTTTGAGAAACGTGAAAGAATAGATCCCCCCAGTCATCAGCCTTCAGACCTCTTACTCCCAATTGCAATGACATTTGTCTTAAAAATTCATCTCGTTGCATTTGTGCAGTAATCTCTTTACCCTCCTCAGGAGGCAAGCCCATAAAAGTGTAGGAACGGATATTTTTACCAAATTCCTGTGCGAGTCTACTCTTGCCAATACGTCGTCTACCTCGAATAACAACTAAACTCGACGTCTTTTTATTCAGGAGACGTCTCAATCGTTCAAGCTCAATTTCTCTACCAAAAAAGGGGGCTGTCATATTTTTTCACTCCAGCACGAAATCCACATTTTCTTGATTTCGTGCTGATTTATTTCTACCTATAATTTAGCACAAAACCATGAATTTTGCAATTTCGTGCTGAATTTATAATAGAGGAGCAATTGGTTATCAAGGAGTTACGTTTGCCAACAAACCATAGCCCAAGTTCAGAAGCCTCTATAGGGAAACCCGCCTAAAGCTAGGTTGATTCGGCACTACATCTTGAATTTCGTTGAATG
>DAIDIM010000127.1 GCA_027459365.1 Chlamydiota bacterium | reverse complement strand
TGGGGTTACTAAAAAAACGATACGACGCTTTTACTCCCGCCCAATCATCAAAGCGATCAGGCAGTGATTTGTCAGGATGTTCTGCGCAGCCCTGCGCGATCTGAACAGCCCTCTTCTGTAGACGGGCGTCTTTCATATTGAAGTTAGAATATTGTTGGTAGATCCATTGGTAATTCATGATACCTGCTCCTTTTGAAAAACGAAACAGGATACTAAATTTTAGATTTGTGGGTAACGATCAGGGCCGATTACTCTCCAATTCAAACGAAGATTATAATGATTAAAATGAATCTGCCCAAAATAAGTATCTCCTTCACAAAGATGCGAATCGACAGACGAAAGAGAATGCTTGCCAGAGGGTGCAAGATGAAAAAGGAAAACAGGATGATCTGGACCTCGACGCAAATGCTCTAGGGAAATCACACCTGTGTTGCGGTCCAAAGTCCAACGAAATATGTTGCTAAAACTGACTTCTCCACCTTCTTTACCATGCCAAGTCCCCTTTTCGTTAGAGATCAGCGTATTAGAACCTTCTCTAGTGATGATAACTGCCCCCTGCCCTCTTCCGTTCCATCCCTTTTCATCTAACTAGTCGTCCCTGATTTAGTCGTATGCTGCTCGCACTCGATCCTTTAAGCCATTCCTATTATTTCCAATAAAGAATACGGACATAATACGGACATTAAAGATGTCCGACAAAACTTAAAAGATAAGCATAAATAATTAACAATCAGTCATTTGAAACGTTATTGCACTTTGTCCGTATTCGTGATATATTGGACATTATGAAACCTACGTCCTCGAAATTAACTGTCCTTGACCTTCTAAAAAAAGAGACTGATTTCATCAGTCTTTCTATTTTACTCAGTAAAATGGACCATTCTGTCTCTGATAGAACTATCCGCAGATGGCTTGATGAATTAATCAAAGAAGGATTCGTTGAAAAGAAAGGTCAGAAAAAAGCTACAAAATATCGAATTCTTGCTCAATTACCCGATAACATTTTTAGTAGAGAAAGCCAATTAATCATTGCTAAGGTCCGTGCTCCGATTCAAAAAAGACTTCCAACTGCTTATGAACCCGGATGGATTGCATCATATGTTCCCAATAAAACCTTTTATATCCCCAAAAAAGATCGTGTCTATTTAAAGTCACAAGGGAGGCGTTCTAAAAATCATGATCCTGCAGGCACATATGCGCATCAGATTTACAATCGCCTTCTCATAGATCTATCTTATAACTCCTCAAGACTTGAGGGAAATACCTACTCTCTACTAGATACTCAAAAGCTTATTTTGGAGGGGGCAGGAGCCGAGGGTAAACTAAACGAAGAAAAAATTATGATCCTCAATCATAAAGAAGCCATTCGATATTTAGTAGATCAAGCAGCTAAAATACAAATTTCATCTGAAACGATTTATACACTTCATTTTCTTTTATCCGATGGTCTTGTAGATCAGCATCTCTCAGGTGTTGTGAGAGATTGTGGCGTTCGCATTGGCAGTTCCGCTTACATGCCTTACGAAAATCCTAAAGATTTGAAAAGCATGCTCAATCAAATTACAAAAAAAGCATTTCTCATTGAAGATCCTTTTGAACAAAGCTTTTTTCTTCTTGTTCATCTTTCGTACCTGCAACCATTTATTGATGTGAATAAGCGAACCGCAAGGTTGAGCGCTAATATTCCCTTAATCAAACAAAATTTCGTTCCTTTATCTTTTAATGATATTGATAAAGATGATTACATCTCTGCCATACTCGCGATTTATGAACTACAGAATGTACGTCCGCTACTTGATCTATATTTATTCTCTTATACAAGAACTTGCGCTTCCTATGATTCAACCGTAAAAAACATGGGATTTAATGAAATCCGCGTAAGATACCGTACTCAAAGAAGGGAAATCATACGTGAAATTATTCTCCAAAATCTTCACGGTCACAAGATGAAGCATTATATTGAAAAACAAACACTTAGGCTTGTAAAACTAGAGGATCGAACAGCCTTTATCGAAGATACCTTGTTTGATATTCAAGAATTGGCCTCCCATCGACTTGTCGGTTTGGGCGTAACCGAAGATGAATTCAAACTATGGAAAAAATCCAGCCCATCCAATCGCCGCGGGAAAATTCCTCAATAGGATGCCATCCCCGTTTTTTGGGTTTTTTTAGATATTTCTTTTTCTGCTCAACTAAAATGCCTGAGACAATCCATAGCTTTGCGTAAGGATTAAATCGAGTGGGATCTAATTCTTGTTGTTCAAGGAAAATCATATTCATCACATCCAGGTAACTTTCTAGCAACTCCGCAGTTTTGGCAGGGAATACCTTCTCAGCACGTCCAAGTATTCTTTCTCTGTCTTTAGCGGCTTTTCTAAAGTAACTCGAATTTATTTAATTGTCGATGAGATGAAGGGTAGAGCATGTAGCGAATCTCCTCAAAACGCTTGAGAAGCGAGCCATTCTCGGTGTGAATTCTTCGAGGAGATTTGGGATATTTTCGAACGAGTTTACCCCATTTTCGCAAAGCTGATATCTTACTAAGTTATATGGCTTTGCGAAAAATGGCGGTAAAA
>DAIDIM010000122.1 GCA_027459365.1 Chlamydiota bacterium | reverse complement strand
CACAATCGGCATTGAGTGCCGATTTTAAGCAGCGAATAGCAAGGGGGGAGTGTTGCAGAATTTCTCTTGCCCATTGAATGGTTGTCTCTTCGAGCTTTTCATAGGGGACGACGCAATTGACAAGCCCCATATCAAGCGCTTCCCTTGCATTGTATCTACGGCACAAAAACCAGATTTCGCGCGCCTTTTTTTGTCCCACAATGCGGGCTAAAAAGCTTGAGCCAAATCCACCATCAAAAGAGCCAACTTTAGGTCCTGTTTGACCAAATACAGCATTGTCTGCTGCGATACTCAAATCACAGACTACATGCAAAACGTGACCTCCGCCGATTGCATACCCTGCAATCATCGCAATCACAGGCTTTGGACAGGTCCGAATTTCTCTTTGAAAATCGAGCACATTCAGTTTTTCAGCCCCGTTTCCATCGGAATAGCCGGCATTCGCTCTGATTTTTTGATCGCCTCCAGAACAAAAAGCCTCTTTCCCTGCGCCTGTTAAAATAATGACCCCAATTTCTGCATCATGGCGAGCATCTTGTAGGGCATGGCGCATTTCATCGACTGTTAAGGGGCGAAATGCATTGCGTACCTCTGGCCGATTGATCGTGATTTTGGCAATCCCATCCAATTTATCATATTTGATATCTGTATAATTACCGTGAGAAGCCCAAGTCATAAATTCTCTTTTTTATTATTTTTGCTACCATTTCAGGCTGCTCTAAATGGACCATATGACCGGCATTTGGAACAACAATGGCATTTGGATAAAGTTCTCTATATTTTTGATCTCTTTCACCTACAATCAGACACGCTTCATCGATCGGAGATACTTTCAGGATCGCGGGACTATAATGGAGAAGCGCTTGTGCAATGTTTTTTGGATTTTGTTTTTTGCGCATTGTTAAATCTGGCTTATATCCTGCAAAGAGAGGTTGATCGTACCATTCTTTTAAAAAATCGTCAAAAGAATGGAGAATCTTGTTTGCCCACCTCTGATCAATTTCCAGACGATTCGCTTCAGCAACCCCTGTAAAAGTTGAGAGAAGTGTGAGCGATGCAATTTTTTCGGGATGTTTGTTTGCGTAAGATAGCGCAAGTCTTCCCCCCATAGAATAGCCGACGAGATGGATTTTCGGAAAAGAGGTGAGGGAAAAGTTTTCGGTAAAGGGGCTGGATCCATGTCCGGGCAGATCAAACGATAAACAAGAAAACTCAGAAAAATAGGAACATACTGGTTCCCAATCCTCCTTAGTTCCTAAAAACCCGTGTAGAAAAACAATCATGTTTTATCTCTTTTAGAAATTCATAGTTATCTTTGCGGTTTGTGATCAATTCGACAATTCCGTACGTTGGAAGATTTTCCATATCGCCCTCTTTTCTGAGGTATGGGATATCAAACATTCTTGCAGCATTTTCGAAGTTCCATGAATGGGATGCAGTGAAGAGCCGTTCTAAATGCGGGGACTTCGAGACTGGAAGATGGTCGAAAATGGCACCCCCGTAGTTATTGGAGATGATGAGGAGAACTTGATGTTTTTTAAGAAGTGGCAAAGAGTTGAGATCATGTAGAGCTGATTGATCGCCGATAAAGGCGGTGACGCCTCTTTTGAGTCCGTCAGCAATTCCTGCAATTGTGGCGATATTTCCATCGATTCCAGAGACGCCCCGATTTGCAAAAATCAAGGGTGCTTTTTTGGGAAAAAAGAATTGATCAGCTAAGCGAATCGGCATGCTATTGCCAAAGAAAATGGGGTTAAAACTTGGCAAGTTGCGAACGGCATGCGCTTCGGTAAAGGGCTGATTAAATTGGTCATCTAAATATGCATGCATTTCCCGATCAAGCTCTTGCCATGCAGGCAACCAATCAGGATCTGTGTAGCCACAGAAAGTTTCACAAAAAGGGGCAATATCGGATTGAATGCGCATGGAGAGACAGCGGGTAGGATCTTGTAAAAATGGATAGGGACTTATATGAACCATCTCGACCTCTTTTGACCATTCAAACATTTTTTTTGAAATCATGCGCTCTCCAAAATGGAGGATAAAATCGGGTTTGAGATCGCTCTTGATGAGGTCAAAGTGCCGAATTTGTTCAGGAGTTGGTGTAGATCTTGCAAGAGATAAAATATCGGCAAATACAGGCCATTGCAGCCTATGAGCCAGTTGTAAAACAGGAGATGGATCGGATAGCCCAAGAAAAATAATGCCCCGTTTTGCATTGACATGATAGGGAGGCGCAACCAATGTTGGTTTTGAAAAGAGAACTGGCTTAATAGATGAATGCAATGAGGGGAGAAAGGGCTCTTGGAAAGGGCAATTCAAATGGACAGGCCCATCATAACACACATTTTGTGCAATGATTGAGGCAATTGCATGATTATCTAGATGGGGACTTAAATCGGTTTGTGCCCGAATGCAATTATTAAAGATTTTCACTTGATCCGCTGTTTGATTTGCGCCGCAGCCACGCAGCTCATGGGGCCGATCGGCAGTTATTAGAATGAGCGGAATCTTGCTATGAAATGCCTCCATGACTGCGGGATATAGATTTGCAACAGCAGTGCCTGACGTTGTAATGACAGCTGTTGGCTTTTTTGTCGCAAGGCTTGAGCCAAGGGCATAAAAGCCAAGACCCCTCTCATCGAAATGTACTGTAATATCGGCTTTTGGATGATCGCCTGCAGCAAGTGCAAGAGGTGTACT
>DAIDIM010000111.1 GCA_027459365.1 Chlamydiota bacterium | reverse complement strand
TCGGATCTGCCTTTCAAAAAATGACATAAGTCGAGATAACCAAAGGTCTGTATGCCATTTACTGTAACTATGCCAAAACTTTCACCCACTATGCAAGAGGGAACCATTACAAAATGGCATAAAAAAGTCGGAGATAAAGTGAATGCTGGCGATATCCTCGTTGATATTGCAACTGACAAAGCAACAGTTGAGTTTAATGCAATCGATGATGGCTTTTTACGCAAAATATTGATACAAGAAGGGCAAAGCGGAATAGTCAACCAGCCGATGGGGATTTTTACTGAACTTGCAAACGACAATATCGAAGGGTACCAACCAGAGGGAACGATGCCACAAGTCAAGGAAGAGAAAAAACCTGCCGCTACAAAAGAGGAAGCTCCGAAATCAAATCCTACAACAACGATTCCGCAAGCTGTTTTTCAACCTCTGCCACCTCTTGAAAATTACGAATTTGGCTTCCCAACAGATGAGATCCCAAAACGTACACCTGCCTCGCCACTTGCCAAAAAAATTGCAAAAGAGAAGGGACTTGATATGACAACCGTTAAAGGGACAGGTCCTGGTGGAAGAATCACAAGTCACGATCTCAATTTGGCACAGCCAGATCTCACTGTGACTTTTGGCCGTCGAGAAAAGCCAACCATTGTCCCTGGCACATTTGAAGAAATTCCCCTATCCCCTATGAGAAAAACAATTTCTCAACGTCTCCAAAGTGCCAAAAATTCCATTCCACACATTTATGTACACCAAGAAATCGATGCCGAAGCACTTTTTAATGCACACGAACAATTGAAAAACGGCAACCTCAAAGTATCCATCAACGACTTTATCATTCGCGCTGTTGCCCTCGCTTTGAAAGAACATCCCAACTGCAATAGCGGTTTTAACGCAGCATCTCAGTCCCTAATCCTTTTCAAAACCATCGATATCTCAGTCGCAGTGAGCGTTGAAGGGGGCCTCATCACCCCAATTATCCGTCATGCAGATTACAAAAACATTGGGGAAATTTCCCTCGAAGTCAAAGAACTCGCAATACGTGCAAAAGCAGGCAAACTCTCTCCCCAAGAATATCAAGGTGGTTCATTTACGATTTCCAACATGGGAATGTATGGAGTGTCTGACTTCTGTGCCATCATCAATCCTCCACAAGCAGCAATTCTCGCAGTAGGCGCAATTGAAGAGTGTCCTCGAGTGAAAAATGGACAAGTGATCGTCGGCAAAAAAATGCATCTTGTCATATCCGCCGACCATCGTGCAATCGATGGTGCTGATGCCGCAAAATTCTTAAAAACAGTGCAGAAATACTTAGAGAATCCTGCACTGCTGCTTGCATGAAAAATGGGATTTTAACCCATTGAATTGTTAAAAAACAAATCCCCAACTTCCATAAATAAATGGATTAAGTTTCCATCTCCGCCACCTGCGAAAATAGGATTACTTCTGGAGTTCCTCATCTCTTGTCGAAGATACTGGATTATTTCTCCGTGTTTTGTCTCTTTATCGTCATCTTTTGCGTCTCTATATCCCGTCAATAATTGATACAGTTTATTTTTCGCCTCTTCTTTGCATTGAACTTTCGACCATTCAAAACGGCCTGAGCTATAACCAGCTACTTCAGAGAGCAGTCTTCTCAGCCCATCTGTCGCGGGTGCCACGCTTTGCGCGCGAATAGTCGACCCATCCCGTGCTCGGCTAATAGACGCAGCAGTAGCTGCTACAGATTGCTCAGTATTTGTCCTCACTGCGTCAATCTTTTGATTGATGCTAACTAGAACTGGATCACTTTGATTCAACACATCTTTTAACATATCACGAGATTTCATATATTCTTTGAGTGCATATTTAGGCTTGTTCCGTTCCTTATACACATCACCAATTGTTTCAAAAGCGGCCGATATAAAACGACTATTTGGACGGATCGTCCGTTTATAGGCAAGGATATCTTCGTATTGTTTCACTGCGCTCTTAATCTTCGTCAGCATTTTGTTCGAACGACTCATATTAAAATAGGTAGTGAATTCTGCAAATACATCATTGGCTAAGCCTTGACATGTTTTCACAAAACCACCACTTACTTCAGAAACGTTCTCGTGAATTTGATAGACATCTTTAATTCTTGCAAGATAGGTTTTTTGAACCTCTTGCGGTAGAGACTCTTCAATACTCAAGCTTTTTTGATAATACACTTGCGATTCTGCAGGAACTTCCAGCAATGAGCCAATCTTATCATAACAATTAGCAAGTGCTAAACTATTTGGAAAATGCGTCTCATAAATCGCTTTGCTAGCTTCTTGACTCGTTAAAATTTCTGTACGCGTAGCACCCAAATCTGCAATCAAAACGGAGATTTGTCCATGAAGTTCAGCTAAATTTTTTAACTGCTCTTTATTGAGTGAGGTAGTTTGCAAATGATTTAGATAAATATCTCTTGCTTTTTCACAATAAGATAGTGCATCAGCTGTTTTATCAAGTACTTCACAAATTCTTCCCATCTTCTTGTAAATAGGGGAATATAAAATAGGATCTAAACTTAATTTTTCATAGATCGCTACCCCCTCTTCATATTTTTTTAAAGCTTCATTAAACTCATTTCTTTGCTCATAACGTTTTCCACTCAACACATATGCATCGCCCAATTCTTGACTATTAGGGGACAATCTTGAGTAAGTTTCAATAGCTTGGTTTAATTTTGGGACAAGAGTATCTAAGCGTTGCAATTTTGCACGCGTCCCCTCGCCTATGATCTCACGATCCAATTCGATTTTGCAAAATTGAATACACTCTTGCGCAGTTTTTAATTCTTGCATCTGAGACGGTTGAAATCGAGCAGGTGTTGCAGAGGAGGCCTCTCTCCTATTTGAAACATCTGGACTTATCACAACAATTTGATTTGTTATTTTTTCGGTCACCTCTTGTCTTTGAATAGATCTAGTTTGATTTGGAGAATGTGAATTACGTATTATGTTACTTGCTATGCTAGTCGCTTGGTCCGAAGATCTTTTTCCAATTTTATCTGTCACCTCTTGTCTTTGAGTAGGCCAGGCTTGACTTGGCGAAACTGAATTAGACGTTCTTATATTATTTGCAGTACTTACTATCATATTTAATCCTTTATCCTAAAGTTATAAGTGGTTGACTTCTGCTATGTGATGTGCTGGCACGCGAGCTCGTGTGCAAAATTTTGACTTCGTTGCTTAAAATGGGAACATTAGGCGAGGGTGAACGCGAACCTCCACCCGTATTGCGACTAAGCACAGTTGCTGGAGGTACGGATCGAGGACTCATTTGTTCGAATGCAACTACAGGAGAGCCCCTGTTTGACGAAGGCTCACGAATAGGATGAATCCCTCCTACTCTATTTGCGGTACCTGTGAGCAACTCAACAGGCGATTGCGAAAGCAGAATTCGCAAGAAAGCAGAATTCTCTGTCTCTACATCTTCTGATGCAATTGTTGGAGGACTTCCATACCGTGAGGAATTATCAGAAGAGGAAGATGGATTTAACCTTGCTAGGCCCGCGCTTAGGGATTTTATTGCTACATCTACTTGTTCGTTCATGCTCAAAAGATCGGC
>DAIDIM010000017.1 GCA_027459365.1 Chlamydiota bacterium | reverse complement strand
AATGTAGGTAGGGAAGGTTTTTTGTCATTTTTTGACCTAGAAATTATTCAGGACAAAAAGTGAAAAATGACTGAAAATGACAAATTTTAATCAGAATCGTCGCCTTCTCCCTCTAATTTGTGATTCGCCCATAATTGCTGGAGTTCAGTAGTTTAGAATTTTCTTGTTTTGATTAAATATCTAAAAAACAATGACATATGAAAGTTCATTCTGCTTTTTGTCATTTTTTTTATTTTTTATCTTTTTTTATTTTATGAAAAACTGCCTCCACAATATGTTTTGAGAGCTGTTTTAAATTTTAATATTTCTGATTAAAGAGTTTATAGTGTCTCAAATATTTGTAATTATTTATAAAAAAATATATATTAATAATTGTAAGCAGAAGTGGAGCGTGGATGCTCCTTCGCTTCAGACCATAAGGAGGAAAAAATGGTAAAACGTAGAAAATCAACAAAAAGTAGATCAAAAAAATCATCATCACGTAAAACAACAAGATCAAGCAGCCGTTCTAAAAGAGGCAGTAAAAGATCTGCAAAAAGAGCTGGAAAAAGAACAGCAAGAAGAAAGTCTACTAAATCACGTAAAGCGCGCAAGACTGGAATCGCATCTTTGATCATGTCTCAAGAGTAATTCACTCTTCATTGCGTTGGTGAAAATTGGATCGAGCAAGGCTGAAAAGTTTGCTCGATTTTTTTTTGTTAAAAAAATTATATATGTTCCTATGGATCAAGTATTAAGAAATTTCAGTCGATTTCGCGAGGGGATCGCAAATTTAGGAGAACATCAGTCTTATCAAGTTCTTCTCGATGTAGAAACGGGCGAAATGAGATTTCCGCAAAAGATTCGAGAAATTAGCTCTTTTAAGGGCAAAAAATCATCGATACAATGGCAAGAGGTGCAGCTCATCAAACACCATAACCATTATACGATTGAAGGGGCAGAAATTCATAAACGAGCTGCGAAATTCGTCGTTGAAAAAACGGTTGAAAAGATCAATGCCGATGATCAAAGAAAGCAGATTGAAAAGTTGCCTGCTTGGCAAGGCCGCATGACGGCAATCCAAGCAGAGGAAAAACTGCGGGGGCAACTTGTGGGCACATATTTAATCCGAAGCTGTGATGATGTGTCCAATATGATTGATATGTTGAAACAAAAATATGATTGTGAAATTCTATCCTATTATTTAGTGGCTGTCGTGGATGAGAAGAGGTTTTCTGAATGTTTGCTGCTCAACGTTCCTTGGGGTTGGCTTTGTTACCAAGATGAACCCGATCTTCATTCATATACCGTTTTTCCGTCGCCCAAAAAATTAGTTGAAAGTATAGAAATTGCAAACAGACCATATGAATGAGCAGATTAATCATCCTTGGAGAGCAAGACTAATTGTTGGCATTCTGATTTCCCGAATATCGTCGAAGAGGCACATCGGGAATGGATCATAGTTTCAAGGCATTGCATAATTTCATGCTTCTATGTATATACCGAAATGATCTCAAAAATTGTTTTTTTGACAGCGTCGGCTTGGCAGCACATTTTGGGTCTTCGCTCGCGCCTGGGCCTACGGCAATGGTCGCTCGCTCCAGACCCAAAATGTGCGACGCCTCCTTGTCAAAATTCCAATTTTTGAGTTCTTTCGGTATGCGAGATTATACAAAGGAAACAATATATGGCTAAAGCAAGCGGCGGCGTTTTAGGGTTTTTTCAAACCATTTGCCGTTTTAATTTCGGGAATTTTGAACGTGAGGAGTTTAAGAAATTCCTCAGAATGGGTCTTATTTTTGCTTTAATCATTGGAGTTTATTGGACTCTCCGTCCTTTAAAAGATGCGGTATTCATACAGCTTGTGGATAAATTACACCTCCCTTATGCAAAAACGGTCTCAGTAATTGCCTTACTGCCTCTTGTCATGTTTTATACAAAGCTTCTTGAAAAGACCTCTCGCGAGAAGATGTTTGTGATCTTGCCAGTTTTTTATGGGATTACAGCGCTTGTTTTCGCGGCTGTGATGCTCATTGTCCAGATTCCTCATGAAGAAATGGCACAGCGCGGTGGATTTTTTATCGGATTTACCCGTGTCATTGGATATCTTTTTTACCTTTTGGTGGAAAGCTTTGGATCTCTAGTTGTTGCACTTTTTTGGGCATTTTCAGCAGACACAACAGAACCTACCTCTGCGAAGCGGGGGTTCCCACTTGTTGTTGCGATTGGGCAGTTAGGCGGGATCTTGTTCCCTTATTCTGTAGGGGGATTACCTCATCGTATAGGACTTACGACAGATGCCCTCTCATTGTTTGTTCTAGGCATTTTGACCCTTCTCATTGTCCCTTTAGTCCGCTACTTTTTACGAGCGACGCCGAAAACCCTTCTCACTGCTTTTCATGGGAAAAATGAAACATCTACAGAAAAGAAACAAGAGCCCGGTTTTTTAGAAGGATTAAAGCTTCTCTTAAAGAATAAGTACTTACTCGCAATCTTTGCAGCGAACTTCATTTACGAGGTTGTTGTAACGATTTTTGATTTCAACTTCAAAGTTTCTGCAAGCACAGTGTATACAGGAACAGCGTTGAGTCATTATCTAAGTGTTTATGGCTCAAGTGTAAACACTGTATCTCTCCTTTGCTTACTTTTGGGGATTAGTAATATCACACGCTTTTTAGGGGTTGGTGTGGCACTTGCACTGATGCCAATCATTGTTGGGTTTGCCCTTTTCGGATTTTTAACACTCAATACCCTCACATTCCTTTTTGTTTTGATGGTTGGATCTAAGGCGATTAATTACGCGTTAAATGGACCTGCTTTAAAACAGCTCTATATTCCAACGACACCCGATGTGAAATTTAAAGCGCAGGCTTGGATCGAAACATTTGGATCAAGATCCTCTAAACAGGCAGGATCGATGTTCAATATGTCCCTTGCCCCGTTCCAAAAAATGTTTGGCGAAGTGACCGGTAAAGGACACTATCTGATGCTCAGTGGTCTGATTTGCTTCCCTCTTCTTGCTTTCTGGTTGATTGTCGCAGTTTATCTTGGCAGATCATTTAAGAAAGCGATCAAATCCAATACAGTTATTTGCTGAGAATTTCCAGGGGCATTGGGATATAACATCCTCATTTACTGACATTTAGAAGGTTTTCTGCCTGCAGTACAAAGTCGAGATAAAGAGAAAGGCAACTATATTTTAAGTCTTTAATAAACAATAATTTATGAATTAATTATAACATTCACAGATAATTACTATTTATTGTATAATAAATATTATAAGATTGTAATTATTATGGTTAGTTTAACTCCACTAGATTCGTATGCTCCGATCACTTGTTTTAACTCGACTGCGAGTCAGAATAGGGACGCGGCCGTGTCCGCTATTGCACTCTCTGCAATTCCGAGCTCTTTTGAGTCTAGTCCTACAGAAGCGAACATTCGTGACTTTGTACATAGAGCACCTCTATTTACCCATGTTCGAAAAAAAGAAGAGGCCATGAGAATGTTAGAGGCTGTTAAAAAGAAAGTAGACACACCAGTTAAACTGCAGAAATTGGAGAATCTTTTTAATCAAGGCCCAATGACAATTCGGGATCCTTTATTTCAGGATCCAGACTTTGAGGAGCTCGTTGTTCTTGCTTGTATTTTAGGAAAAATTACCATTGATCAATTAGGGACAGCTTTTTATTGGAAGGCAGCTTTAGAACATTATCAGAAACAAGAAATTCTCGAAATCCCACTTTTTATCGAAGGAGAAGTGAATCCTGACGCATATCATTACATGAAAAAGACGTTTCAAAGTCAGTCTTTTAACATTTTAGATGATCAGCAACTTCAAAACTGGTTTGAAAGAATGAAAGGACAACCTGCCTCTGAGCAATGTTTTCTTCTTTCAGAAAGACGTTCGGCTGGTTATGAGAAATTGATACAATGTAAAAACGACGCTGAAAGGGCTCTTCTTGTATTTAATAATTATACTGAAGATCCATCGGGGACAGCCACAATCATGGATTTGGTTAGCGTAGCCAATGAAAATGAGAAAGAACCAGATCTATTCAATCATGTCGAAATCGAGGGTCGTGGAGCTTATCGGATGGTTTCATCAATCGGAATGAATACAGCTCTTCATAGCGAAATCGAAGGAACCACAAAAAGTGTACTCCGTTTTGGTATGTCTAAAAGTTTACGAGAAAATGGACTTCACGGAGAGCGAGACATTGCGTTAAAAAGCAAGTTTGCGAAAACACTACCGAAAGCTGATGGATACGCTGCCCCTTTCGAAGAAGTAACATCTCATGACTTGGTTTTTCATGCTTATATAACAACTCGTACTCCAAGATGGTCACAAACAATCGTCATTGAATTGGCAGATAAATTAAGGGCGCTTGCAAAGGTTGCTCGTGAAAAACTTGACGATCCAGTCGTCATGCAAGATGAATTTTTAACATTACAATATGAAGCCGATGCTAGAAATATGGAACGTTATGCAACCATTTGTGAAGACATGCAATGTAGTCGATTTCGAAAGGGTTATAGCAGTGATGAGGATGCTGCTCAGAAGCATATTGCCAACTTGGGGCTCTCTTCGTACAACTATAACGTTCAAATTTTTCTAGAAAGGCAAGAAGAAATTATGCAAAACGATTGTACTCTGGATGAAAAAATGTTGCAGCTCAGTGAAATAAAGCTTTCTAAGAAAGGTGTCATTGAAATAAATGAATTCGCGAAGGCGAGGCTTCGAGAGCTTCTAGAAGAGAAAAGTGCCAGAACCGATATGGAAGAACTTATTTTGGCGAAACTCCAAAACGGGCAGTGAATACTTGATGGATTGCTTCGATGAGCAGGAATGGATTTCTTGTCTGATGTTTGACTATCTAGAAAAATCTTTATTCGAATCTTTATCAAACAGATTCTTTAATCAAGAGTGTTATACTACATAAATATTGTATAGTTTGTGATTTACAATTTATTGATGTTAATATATAATTGATAATTATAATAATTATGTAATTAATATGATCAATCAAACATGTGCGTCTAGCTATTATAATTCATACTTTACAAGATCATGCAGAGGCTACTGCCTCGTTAGGGGAAAAATCATATGACTAATTCAATTGATTTATCTTCACGTAGTTCAGAAGAAATAGAAATGAAAACATTCAGCCCAGATACAGTTGCTGGTACGGCTACCTCGGTGACGCGATCAGCTTGTTGGGCATTTGATGAACTTGCGCATACCACTCAGCCCTCTGTTAGAGGGGTTACCCCTGTGGATAGACCATCACCTCTTGAACTGGAGCCAAAAGATGCGACCATTCGAACATTTGTGCAAAATGAGCCACTATTTAAGTATGTTGCCGAGAAAGAGGAGGCGATAGCGAGGTTGGTAGTTGTTAGAGAGAAGACAGAAACACAAAAAAAATTGCAAATATTGGCTGTTCTGTTCAACACGGGACCTATGACAATTCGGCATCCTTTATTCCAGGACTCTGATTTTGAGGAGCTCATAGTTCTTGCTTGCATTTCAAGCAAAATCACAATTGATCAATTAGGAACAGCTTTTTATTGGAAATCGGCATTGAATCACTATAAAAATAACATTCTCGAAGTTCCACTCTTTGGACAAAATAAAAAAGAGGTGAACCCTATAGCTAAGGGGTATATAAAACAATGCGTTCAACAATCTTTTGATCGATCTCATGATATTTTAAATGATCTGCAACTTACGAATTGGTTTGAAAGTATGCGAGAACAACCTGCCTCTGAGCAACTCTTTCTGCTATCAAAAGGGGGCTTTGCTGGCTGGGGGGATATGATGAAGCAAGATGGAACAAATTATGAGCGATCTCGTATTTTATATAATAATTTAGAAGAAAAAAATATAACAATTATGGGTTTGGTATCTAGTTGTAATAAAGAATATAATGATCCAGATTTATTTAATCAAGTCGAAATAAAAGGTGATGGAGTTTATCGGATGGTTTCATCATTCGGAATGAATTCAGCTCTTTATGCTGAAATCGGAGGAAAAGCAAAATTGGTCTCCCGCTTTGGCATGTCTAAAAGTTTGCGAGAAAATGGACTTCGTGCAGAACGAGACATTGCATTAAGAAGCAAGTTTGCGAAAACATTGGAGACAGCTGATGGAGCTCCTGCTCCATTTGAAGAAATGACATCTCATGATTTAGTCTATCATGCTTATATAACAAATCGTACTCCAGTATGGTCACAAACTCTCAACATTGCATTGGCAGATAAAGTGAGAGACTTTGCGAACAATTCTCGTAAGAAGCTTGAGGAAGAAAGCGTGAAGCAGGATAAATTCTTAATCTCCCAATACGAAAAGCATGTTAAAACTATGGATCAGATTGCAAGCATCTGTGAAGACATGGAATGTAATTATTTTCGAAGGAGTTCTAGCAGTGACCAAGAGGCTGCTGAAAAGCATATAAACAACTTAGAGATATTTTCACACTCATATCATAATCAAGTTTTTCTAGCCGAACTCAAAGAGATTATGCAAGACACGACCGATCCGGAAGATAAAGAGTTGCGTCTCCAGATCATTGCTCCATCTGAGGATGATATCTGTAAAACTAAGAACTTCTTGAGAATGCAGCTTCGAGAACTTCTGGAAAAGAAAGGGGACAGAACCGAAATGGAAGAGCTTATTTTAGCGAATCTGCAAAAACAGAGGTGAATACTTGATGGATTGCTTCAACAAGCCTGTATGGATTTCTCGTCTGAAGAAAAAATTCGTCCTGATAATGATTTCTCCCTTCTGCTAAGTCTGTATCTCCTGTTGCCAAAAGATATCTTCCTGAACGATTCCAAAGTAGATTTTTAACTGTTTCCACGTTTTCCGGTAGCGCACATCCAAAGAGTTGATCCATTGCATCTTTTTGAATTCGATCCCCATCAAAAGAGGGGATTCTCCTTAAATCAAGGGTATGGGATGCATGAAAAACTCGGCGAAGATACTTTAAGTCATCGCTTTGGTTTTCATCCAATTTTCCTGGATTTGACCAGAGGATCGCTTCAGCAAAGATGAGCCTCTCTTGTTCTGTAAAAAGGGGACATTTTTCCGCATGGGTTTGAAAATAGATTGTATCTTGCATTTCAAAAGTTTTATATAGAGCGGGATCGGAGGAGCTACTGCACTCAGACTCTCTTCCTGATCTTTGAAAGGCTGCTGCCATCTCAATTTTCTGTAAAAACAGCGGATCTGTCTCAAGTTTTTTCTTGGCCCAACCAACAATTCCCGAAGTATCTGAGATAGAGTAATTTGTGAGAAAAAGGAAAATTTCTTTAGCCAATGCAGATTGTCTAAGCGAATGGGCAAGACCGTGATTAGGCCTATGAACGACAAATTCTTCCCCAAGAATTTCCCGTTTTGCTTTAATCCACGGAGCGATCTTGTAGGCGGAAAGAAAGTAGGGGGCTACCATATTCATAATCCGTCTGGTATATTCTTTCGATACACAAGAAGTCGGATCTAAACTGATAGTAAAATCTTTTATTTCTTTATCTAATAATATTGCTTCCATTGGCAATAATAATATAGTAATTGTGATATTCTGAAAACATGAATCGCTGGATGTACATTGACTTCAATAGCTATTTTGCAAGTGTTGAGCAGCAACTGAACCCTAAAATTCGGGGGTTACCTGTGGCGATAATTCCGGTCGAGACAGATAGCACCTGTGCCATTGCTGCAAGCTACGAAGCGAAGGCCTTTGGCGTGAAGACGGGGACTCCGGTTTGGGAGGCAAAAAAGATGTGTCCAAACCTCATTTGCATTGTGGCGCAGCATGAGGTGTATGTCGATTTTCATGAAAGGATTATCCAAGAAATAGGCCGACATTTGCCGATTGCAAAAGTCTGTTCCATTGACGAAGTTGC
The DNA here is from genome assembly GCA_027459365.1 of Chlamydiota bacterium. Classification (GTDB taxonomy): domain Bacteria; phylum Chlamydiota; class Chlamydiia; order Chlamydiales; family SM23-39; genus DAIDHZ01. The sequence goes on along the minus strand of DAIDIM010000017.1, from coordinate 1,209 downwards.
TTGTGAATTATTGGAAAACGAGAGTCGAAATGCGGAAAAAATTGCAAAAAATATAAAGGCAGGTTTGAAGAGGAATGTGGGGGAGTGTATCCGGTGCTCTATTGGCATTGCGCCCAATTGCTACCTTGCTAAAATTGCAACCGATATGCAAAAGCCCGACGGGCTTACATTCATCAATCAAGAAGATTTGCCCCATAAGCTCTATTCGTTGCAACTTCGCGATCTGGTTGGAGTTGGCGCAAATATGGAAATTCGACTCAAAAAACAGGGGATTCTCGATATAAAAAAACTGCTCTCTTTGGACATGTGTCAATTGCGCAAAGTGTGGGGAAGTGTCGATGGTGAGAGGCTGTGGCATCAGCTGCGAGGTTTTGAGGTTCCCGATCGGATCACAAAACGGACCACGGTGGGCCATAGCAGAGTCCTTCCTCCCGAATTGCGCTTTCCTGAAAAGGCGCGCGCTATTGGGCTCCGTTTGCTCTCAAAAGCTGCGAGCCGTTTAAGGCAAATGGGGATGGTTGCTTCCAAGTTAACTCTTTGGGCGAGAATCGAAGAAGAGAGCTATTTTGAGGCGAGTATGAAGTGTGATCAAGTAAGCGATAGCCTCACTTTCTTGTCTCTATTCAATGAACTGTGGAGCGAAATGATCCGTCATACAGGCAATTTATTGATTAAACATGTTGCTGTGACTTTGCAGGATTTGAGCCTTCGCGATAAAAATCAGCTTGAGCTTTTTAAAGATGTATCAAAGGAGAAAAGAGAACGGATTTCAGAGGCTTTGGATCGGATTAATCAGAAATATGGAAAAGACTCTGTCTCTTTTGGGGTCTTGAGCAATGATGATCGAGAAGTCACTGGAATGAAAATCTCTTTCACTCGCATTCCAAAGAAAGATGAGGCTCATTTATGAGAAAGTTCTTTTGCGTCTTTGTTTATGTTTTTTCTGCTGACGATAATAGACCTCTCTTTTAAAAATTTTTTTTGCAGCTTATCCAACGAGAGTGTATAATCATTGGTCATAACATTTTTATCGGAGCGATATGACCATAAGTAAAATTACCTCCTCGCTGCAAATTCATAACGTAGAGACAAATAGCGGTTTTTTTGAAACTGCGAAACGATATACTGCAAAGACTATGGCAATCACCACTGCGATTGCTGTGCCAATCATCGCAATTGCAGGATCGGGATTATTTTCCTCGGAACAAA
>DAIDIM010000107.1 GCA_027459365.1 Chlamydiota bacterium | reverse complement strand
CAGCATCCACTATAGCTCGCCCTTGATTGTCTAGAGGAACATCGAGTGATTTTAGAATCGGACTTGCTTGGTTTCCTGCCGCCCAAACAATATTTTTTGCAGGAATAAAGGTATTCCCATCCACTTCTACGCCATCTTTGTTGATGGAAGTGACCCGTCTTCCTGTCATAACTCGAACACCAAAGTTCTCAAGATATTTTGTCGCTTTTACCGATAATTTTTCTGGATAAACAGGAAGAATGTGGGAGTGCCCATCAATGAGAAAGATTTTGGTTTTTGTCGTATCAATGCGACGGAAATTTTTGAGCATGGTTTCATAGGCAATTTCGGCGATAGCACCTGCCATCTCAACTCCTGTTGGACCTCCGCCTACGATCACAAAATTTAAATATTTTTCCGCCTCAGAGATACGATCGCATCTTTCTGCAATTTCAAACGACATCAAAATGCGCTCTCGAATTTTCATTGCATCGACTAAGGTCTTTAATCCTGTTGCATATTGTTCCCACTCATTTCTTCCAAAGTAGGAATGACGCGCGCCGAGACAGATGATCAGGTATTCATAACTGATTGTATCGCCATTGCGTAGGACAATTTCTTTTTTCTTTCGATCGATTTGGACCACTTCTCCCATGAGAACAGTCACATTGTCATAAGGGCTTAAAATTTCACGTATGGGAATTGCGATATCTGCAGGGGATATTGCCGCCGAAGCGACCTGATAAAGGAGAGGTTGAAACAGGTGATGGTTTGTCTTATCAATCAACCAAACATCAAACTTTGTATGGCCTAAGTTTTTTGCAGCATTAATCCCTGCAAACCCTCCGCCTAAAATGACAACCTTCGTCGCAACCATCAATCCCTCTCATTTCGATATAGCAGATTCATTTTGGCCTGGAAAGGAAAAAGATTCTCTCTTTTATACTTTTTCTTTACAACTAAGTAGCTGAGAGAAATCGATGATATGGGCAAAAAAGTCTTTTTCTCGAACTGCCTCGCTTACACCATTTACATGGATGAGAACTGGCCGAAGGGAAAATTGGCGTCGGACTTGTAAACGACCTATTTTTTGCTGTACTTCTGTAATAATTTTGGATGTAAGAGGCTCCAACGAAAACTTAATTTCGCATACATACAACGTAAAAGAATAGATCCCCCCAGTCATCAGCCTTCAGACCTCTTACTCCCAATTGCTTCGTGCTGCATTTTATAATAGAAGAGCAATTGGTTATCAAAGAGTTACGCCTTTACCAAACAACTCATGTGCAGGTCCTGATTTTTTCAAAAAAGGTTGAGGCTGTTCGTGACCGAGACCGGGGGCAGCAGGGCGCAGCCCGACTGATCCCCCAAAACTTGCAAAACCGCGAGTATTATCACAAGTTAGAAAAACTGTAGAAAATGATTTCAAAATTTGTGTATAGTCCTTTTGCTATTTAAGGTATGAGTGAATCCTCTAGCAAGAAAATACTACGAAATTGGAGGGGAGTCGGACATTCAAGAAGTGCTCTTCTTATGCGAAGAAAAAAATCTCGAGTGGAAACAGATTCTAGAGATTGTTCCTGATATGCCGCGCGGTTGGTTTGAATTAACACGGGTAAATCCTAACGAGCGGATTGAATTTGTTTCCGATTTATGGTCCTATCGGCTCCCTTTTCATCCGATTGCGCAACGTGCTTTTTCTCAATTTTTTGCGTCGTTAGACGATATTGCCATTGTGATTGTGAAAATAGATTTCGAATATGTTGCTGAAATGGTTTATAGCTTCTCTGATAATCGATCTTTCTTTCGTGGATATCCTCCAAGTGTTGAAGAAGATGTGCACCTCTTAAATCATGAATTGGAAGTGCGCGTTCCGTATGATTATCAATCTTTTTTGCGTTTACACAACGGTTTTGGGAAATTGTCAGAAATCGAAATCTTGCCAATGAAAGAGGTATTGGCTGCAAGAGAGATTGTGAAGAAAATGATAAGTGAACATGGATTGGAGTGGAAAAATCATGGTGTGGATCCTCTATCTTTAATCCCTTTTTTTGAGGATTTTGGATTGAATTCATTTCAATGTTTTTTCACTGATTGGTATCCTGATAACGATATGGGGAATGTATTTTTGTCGGGGATTCATAACACGTTGTCAGACACAAGCGATCGAAGTCGATGGAATGAACAGCTTGCTTTCCCAAGCTTCTTAGAGTGGCTTGCATTCTATTTGGAGGGTCAGAATGTCTCCAAATAATTATCTTGTGCAACACTTTTATGAACAGCATGGCAAGGCGCTGAAGCTCAATTTATTGGCTGGAAAAAAAGGGATGTCACGCCGCATTAAAAAAGCGGAAGTGCAGCGGCCTGGTTTAAGCTTGACGGGATATTTAAAGGGATTTGTTTTCTCAAGAATTTTAGTTGTGGGCAAGCAGGAGATTCAGTATCTCAAAGAATTAGATGCAAAGACAAGTACTGAAAGGCTGAATGCGATTTTAACCCCTGCGACACCCGCTGTCATCGCGTCCTCAGGATATAGACTTCCTAAAGAATTAGTCTTATTATGTGAAAAACAGGAAATTCCCCTCTTTCGGGCAAGTGGCGCTGCGACGAGTCTGATGAGTAAAATCTCTTTTCTTTTGCTCGAAGAGTTTTGTCCAACCTTAACGATGCATGGAACATTGGTTGAAGTGTTCGGTGTAGGACTACTTATTCAAGGAGAATCCTCTGTTGGGAAAAGTGAGGCGGCTTTAGGTCTGATTGAACGAGGGCATCGGCTGATTTCTGATGATATTGTAAAAGTGAAAAAGAAAGAGGGAGCCCATTTAATCGGTTCTGGTCCTGAATTGACACGTCATTTGATGGAAATCCGGGGAATTGGAATCATCAACGTTGCTCATCTCTACGGTGCTGTTTGTGTCCGCCCTGACAAGGGAATTGATATTTTAGTCAAACTTGAACCTTGGAATGATCAACATTTTTATGATCGAGTCGGAATGGACGAAAATTTTATCGATGTATTGGGAATTAGTATACCGCAACACATTCTCCCTGTGAAACCAGGTAGAGATGTGGTGCTCCTTTTGGAGACCATCGCATTGAATCATCGATTAAAAAATATGGGCTATAATTCGGCAAAAGAATTTAATAAAAAATTACTTGAAACAATTGCTCGGAAACAAAGAAGGGGATCCACTCGTGAAACTCACGCGTAAGGTGAAGATAAAAAATTCGCTCGGTCTACACACTCGGCCCGCAGCCACGATTGTAAAAATCTTACAACCCTTAAAATCATCGGTTTTTTTCACTCATAAACAAGAAACGGTGAATGCACGCAGCATTATGAGTTTATTAATGTTAGCAGCTTCTCGAAATACACAAATTGAAATTATTGTTGAAGGGGAAGATGCGGAAATAACGATGAATCAATTAGTGATCGCTTTTGAACAGGAGTTCGGTGAAAAAGCATGAGTGAACAAGAATTAATTTTAAGGGGCACTCCGATTAGTAAGGGAATTGGAATTGGATGTCCTGTCTTTTTTTCTTGTTTTGAGGAGGTGACTTCGCCCTATTTCAGCGTACATAAAGAGGTGGATGAGGAGATCGATCGTTATCGAAAAGCGCTTGATTTGAGCCGTAAAGATTTAGAAAACCTGCAGAAAAACTCTCTTCATTCTACAGAAGTGCATGCAATTTTGGGGACTCATCTCGAGATCATGAAAGATCCGATGATTACGACAGGGATTGAGAAAAAGATACGCGATACACAGCAAAATACGGAATGGGTCTTTCACCATTTAATCGAAGAATATAAACATCGATTTAACTCTTTAAAAGATAACTTCTTTAAAGAAAGAATTCGCGATATCGTCGATATTTCTCAACGGATTTTAGGTCATTTACGGCGCCCGGGAAGGTTGAAAATGTCTGAGGTCCCGCATAATTCTGTCGTTTGCGCACAAGAGCTTGTCCCTTCTGAAACCATTGAAGCAAATACATCTTTTGTGAGTGCATTTATCACTGCGACGGGCGGATTAACATCCCATGCGGCCATCATTGCGCGAGCCAAAGGAATCCCCTATGTGGCAAATGTGGATTTTAAACTTTTAAAAAATGTCTCAATCCATTCGATCATAGTAGATGGCGGTAGTGGGATCGTCATACTCAATCCAAAAAAAACAACTTTAAAAAAATATCAAGAAATCAAGAAAACAGATCAACAAAATCTAAATCGTCTTAAAAATAATACTTATCTCAAAGGAGAGACGATTGATGGTTACGAAGTGCGAATCTATGCAAATTTAGAAAATCCAAAAGAGATCGAATCGATACTCAAAAATGGGGCATCTGGAATTGGTCTTTTTCGCTCAGAATATCTCTGTTTTGCAAAAAAAAGCTTTCCCACAGAAGAGGAGCAGTTCGAAGTCTATAAGAAAATGGTCAAGCTACTTCGAGGAAAACCCCTTGTTGTTCGCATCTATGATTTGGGTGGAGAGAAAAAAATTCAAGATATACCAGAAATCTCTGAAGCCAATCCGGCGCTCGGACTTCGTGCAATCCGACTCTTAAAGTGTTATCCACATATTTTAGAAACGCAACTGCGTGCAATCTTAAGGGCAAGTAAATTTGGAGAAATCCATGTACTGATTCCCCTAGTCACCGACATTTCAGAATTCCATTATGTGCGACAAAAAATAGAAGAAATGCAATTGGAGCTCAAAAAAGAGGGGCAAAAATTTGCAAAACAGATTCCTCTTGGCTGTATGATTGAAGTTCCGTCAGCGGCTTTAATGACAGACTGCATTGCAAAGGAGGTCGATTTTTTATCCATCGGTACAAATGACCTGATCCAATACATTTTAGCCGCCGACCGCTCTAATCCTCATACATCCGATCTTTATCAAACGATGCATCCAAGTGTCTTGCGCCTTATCCGCTCTGTCGTATCGCATGCAAATGCAGCCCGAAAGCCTCTGATTCTCTGCGGAGAAGTTGCAACTGACCCGAATCTCATTCCCATTTTACTCGGCTTTGGTATTTCCGAATTTTCCGTCACTCCACGCTTCATCCCACTTGTCAAAGATACCATTCGCAAGTGGCGCTTACTCGAAGCCTGCAGGTTGGCAGAAGGAGCCCTTGCATCTTCATCCGCCCAAGAACTCAAAGAATACCTAAAACAAGAGATAAATATTTAAAATGTAAATGCCTCTTTCCAGGGATTCACGATTTTATGTAGCAAGGAATTCTTTTGAAGGGGAATAAATTCTTCGAAATTCATTGGAATCCGCAGTTGAGCAAATAGGCTGCTTAAACTGACAAGTGCTGTAATTCCACAAATAGTACGCCAAGCAAGAGGTGATTGATCAAGAATTCCAGAGCAAAGGTTGTAGTACGAGCTATGACATCGATTGGACCAATTTAAAATAATACTGCAAGCGCGGCAGTTGCTCCTCCTATTGGGCGTAGGCCAACCATTCAACATACGAGAGGATAAGTTTTCGATTCGTATTTCAGAAGGAAAAGGGTGTTTGAGGTTGCTCGGCATCCACCCTTTTTGCTGCGTCTGCATAAGCTGCTAAAATGAGATCTTGTAGACCTTCTGCATCTGTTAAGCATTCAGGCTTGATGTCGATTTTTTTTAGCTCTTTTTCACCATTGAGGGTCACTGTCACAAGCCCGTTGCCTGCTTGCCCTTCGACCTGTTTTGTTTGAAGTTGTTCACGCACTTGGCTCATTTGCGCTTGCATTGCACGCGCTTGCTTTTTCATTTTTGAAAATCCACTTCCCATGTCTCTCCTTTAATTTTTTAACGATCCCTCTAATTCCACCGCCGCAAATCGCATCAGGGTATCATAATGGCTTTGATGTTTTTTAGGCATTTGTTCTGCAGGCAAGACGATTGCCGGCTCTCCTATTTTCGTTGAGGGAGGAGCTACTGCAGGTATTGGTTTGAGGGCCGGAGGGATCTCAAGTTTAGATTCTGGGATTGCGGGGGGTGCCGCTGTAGGTATTGGTTTAAGGACAGGGCGGGCCTCAATTTTGGATTCTGGGATTGCCGGGGGAGCTACTGCAGGTATCGGGTTGAGAACCTGAGGGATCTCAAGTTTAGATTCTGGGATTACCGGAGGAGCCTCAATTTTAGGTTCCTCTTTGAGTTTTCCTTCTAATTCCGATAACCTGCGCACCAAGACTTCAACGGGGATGCGGTTTTTTGTCCGGATGATGTGCAATAAAATATTTTCTAAGAAAATGCGGGGAGAGAGGCTTTTTTGAAAATTCGATTCAGAGGTGATGAGATATTCTAAGAGGATAAGACTTTGTTGCTGAGTGTAATAGCGAGAGGTTTGCATATAACGGGCAGAAGAGGGGGGTGGGAGCCCTTTTTCGCCAATGGTTTTCGCAAGTGCGATCAGGCGATAATGGTCGATGAGTTGAGTGAGAAAATGTCCAAGATCTTTACCACTTTCAAACAGATGGTTGACAAGCTCAAAAGCAAAGGGAAGATTGCTCTCGTGAAAGGCTTGATCGAGGGTGAAAAAATATTCATCGGAGACAAGCCCAAATACTTGACGTACGGCATCAGCGGTTACTGCTCCCTCTTGGAAGCAGAGGAGTTGATCGAAAAGGGATTCGGCATCGCGCAAGGAACCATCGGAAAGATCGGCAATTTTATGCAGTGCATCAGGATCGACATCGCGGGAGAGGTCTTTTGCGATTTGCTCCAGTTTAGAAGTAATTTGGGTAATGGAAATGCGCCCCAAATCAAAGCGCTGGCAACGGCTGATGATAGTGGGAAGGACTTTATGCGCCTCGGTTGTTGCAAAGAAAAATTTTGCAAGGGGCGGCGGCTCTTCTAAAGTCTTTAAAAGGGCATTGAAAGCCTCTTTTGTGAGCATATGCACTTCGTCTATGATATAAATTTTGTAGCGGCCGTTGCTTGGAACATAGCCAACCATTTCATTGATTTGTCGAATATCATCAATGCCCCGATTGGATGCACCATCGATTTCGATGACATCCAGCGACTGTCCTGCCATAATCTCAAGGCATGAGGAACATTGATTACAAGGTTCTTGTGTGTCACTTAAATGTGCACAATTGAGAGCTTTTGCAAAAAGTCGGGCAAGTGTGGTTTTCCCAGTTCCTCTCCCGCCGCAAAAAAGATAAGCATGTGCCACTTTTGATAGGCGAATGGCATTCTTTAGAGTCGTGACAATCACCTCTTGTCCAACCACCTCTTGGAAGCTTTGCGGTCTATATTTACGTGCTAAGACTTGGTATTTTTGCATCTTACTATTGTAACGGTTCTTGAATAAGAGACAATTGTAAAAAAAAATTTTGTATGGTTCTTCTCATGTGAGTGATATAATCTAGTCACATGAGACAAGAACGATTACGAGAAAGCTGGATGCAGTGGCTTTCATCAAATTCGAGAGGATGGAGAATTGTTGTTGGTTTTATCTGTGTTGTGTGTCTTGCTCTCTTCCTCCATTTTCGGGAGGACCGTCTCGAAATCTTAGAGCTGAATGGAACAGCGAATCGCTTCATTGTGACCCATATTGATTTTTCTTTTCCCGATCACGAGACAACTTTTATTTTAAGACAACAAGCAACGCAAGATATCGGCAAAATTTATAAAATCGATGATCAACAAATCCAAGATGTCCGGTCTCATTTAGAGAGGATTATCCATAGTAAAAATCAAGGATCGCGCCTTTCAGAAATGTATAAAGTGGCAGATCTGATCGCGACCCTTCTGTATGAAGCGCGCTTTACAGATCTGACAACGATCCAGAAACTTATGGAATATTCGATTCCAACATCAAATTATTATGAGTTTTTTCCAGAAAATGGGTCGAATCCGACTGTTATTACAGGAGAATTTTGGCAACGTTTGCAAGCGCAGATTGCTCAAAATGATTTTTTTCATTCCGATACAATTCAAACAATTCTAGATCAGTTTCAAAATATTCGCTGGAAGCTTGTAGAGGATCTGGGACTTGTTCAAGCTCTGCGGGCGCAAATTGGAGAAAGTATTCCAGAGCAGATGACAAAAGTGAGAGCAGGAACGAGAATCATCGATCAAGGCGAAAAAATTACAATGCGTCATTTAGCCATGTTACAGGCAATGAAAAAGGCCATTATCGAAAATCGCCGTTTAGCAGGTCCTTTAAGCTGGATTGCAAGCTTTTTACTCTCGTTCATTTTTGTTGCAGTGAGCGCTTTATATTTTCGAATTAGCCAAGTTGATTTTATCCGTTCTTTGAGACGCATCTCTCTATTTGTTTGCATTGTCATTTTAACTTTGCTTTTAGCCAAACTCACTGAATATATTTTATTGAGAAGCACATCAACTGTGATTGGTGAAGTGCGCTATCCCATTTTAGCCCCTTTTGCAACGCTGTTGATCTGTATCATGCTCTCTCCACGTACGGCGCTTTTTGCAGCAACTTTCCTGTCCATTATTTTGTCTGTTAGCTTAGCTGTGGATCACAGCCGTTTCTTAGTTGTGAATCTTGTCTGTTCCATTGTCATTATTATTTGTAGCCAAAGTTTGAGGCGGCGTAAAGAGGTGTTCGCCGTTTGTCTAAAATCAGCGGCAAGCGCCATTCCCGTCCTCTATGCTTTTGTCTTAAGTGAAAATCATTATTGGCGCACCTCCTTTTTGACCGATACAATAGCCTCATTTGCATTTCTCTTAATCACCGCGGTTGTCATTGTGGGAATATTGCCAGCTCTTGAAACACTTTTTGGCATCACCACAGATATGAGCCTTGTTGAATTTATGAACCCCAATAGTGAGCTTTTACGAGAATTTGCAGTCGCAGTTCCTGGCACTTATCAACATTCTCTAGTTTTAGGAAGTCTTGCTGAAGCATGCGCAAGAGCAATCGGTGCAAATGGACTTTTCTGCAGATCAGCAACGCTCTATCACGATATTGGGAAAATGAAAAATCCACAATTCTACACGGAGAATCAACAAACGTGTATTAACATGCATCAGCTATTGACTCCGATTGAATCGGCACAGGTCATCATTTCCCATGTTGCAGATGGTGTTGCGATTGCACAAAAACACCATTTACCAGAGTCATTTATCGATATCATCCGCGAGCATCATGGAACCACTCGCGCAGACTATTTTTATTATGAAGAGCTGAAGAATCGAGGAGGGGATAAAGAGGCGGTGAAAGAGTCTGATTTCCGCTATCCCGGTCCAAAACCCCACTCCAAAGAATCGGCGATTATCATGATTTGCGATAGCATCGAAGCAGCTTCTCGGTCAATCGATGAGACAAGCGAAGTGGCTTTGAAAGAATTGATTGATCGGATCATTGCAGGAAAAGCAGAAGATGGTCAGTTTGATGAGAGCAAACTCACCTTTGAAGAGATCAGCCTGATCAAAAAAGCCTTATTGAGCGCCCTTCCATTGCTGTATCATGTCCGCATCAAATATCCTAAAAATTGACTTATTATTCTTTGAATTTTACTGTTAGTTTTTATGGGTCTTGTTTCACGCTTCAACAATCTATTCACCCGCTATACCCTTCGCGATGCCATTTTTAGTTCCAAATATATCTCTTATATCGTCTATCGAATGCGGTTCTTTTTGGTGGTCTCTTTAATCTCTCTATCGGTTGAAATCGTAGAGTTGTTTTTGATCCGTGGTGCGATTTCGGCGCTTTTAATTGAGAAAATTGTCTTTATGCGACTGGCCTTAAGTTTGGCGGCGGCAGGATGGTGGGGATGTTTGGAGATCATGCGAGAATATGTGCGCGGGCGCTATTCGTTTTCTGATCGGTTAGCTACAAATGAGTCGATTAGCCATTGGCTTGTCCTAAGCGTCATTTTTGCGGCCTGGGTTGTCATTTTTACTATGGGATATTTTCTTCATCAAAATTTTCAGTTTTCTCCATTTGAAAATTTGATTTTTCAGCTTTATATTATCGGTTTTGCGATTGCCTGTATTTTAGAATTTTGGATTGAAACCTACCGTTCAGGAGCACTGGCAATCAGGAGAATTTATCGCCCTTTGACCTCCATCATAGGTCCTGGGATCCTCTCATTGATCATCCTGATTTTACTTTGGCATTTTTTTGGAGTCATTGGCCTACCCTTTGCTTTCATCATTGCGCGCCTTCTCGATGGGGCTGTGAAAGTATATTATATTGGTGTTACCTATCGAAATCTACGCTTACGGCCGCTGATTTTTCCCAGAATAAAATCTTTTTTCAAGTTTTGTCTAAAAGTTCCGAAATTCAATAGTATAATGAGTTATCTTGCAGGCATTGCACTCAGTATAGAAACATTGCTTTTTATCCTTTTTTTTTCGGATATGAAAAGTTATCCTAATTTCATTCTGTATCTCTTCATGCTCAGACTGATCTATCACAGCTATTCCAGCTGGGGATTGGCGTTCTTCTACTATGATTTCAAAAAAATGTGTGAAGAGGCCTATCCTCCCTTTTACAACCAATTTCTCAAAGCCCTTCTCATCGCCTCTGTTGTAATTTCCCTCATTTTTTACACGATGACGATTCCTCTTACCTACTATTTTTATCGAGAACACTTATTGTTATATTCCGCTGTCATTTTGGTGTTTTTTATCTTTGTTTCTATCTTTTCTTACATGGAAATACACACTTTCAGTCAAAATAGGTATGCCGACCTCATCGCCTCATCGATCATTGGAGTTGGCCTCTTTCTCATTGGAGTTTATTTCTACCCCTCTTTTTTAGGGATAAGCCTTTCCCTAATCATTGCCCTGATTGCCATTGTCCTTCTATTGATTAAAAGTTGGCTGCCCTCCATGGCTACGATCAACAGCATTAAAAAACAGTCGATCTATACCCTCCTTTTTAATCTGAAAAATTCCAAATCGGGCTTTATCATCAATAAAATAAAGACCAATCCCCAAGCGGGAAGAAAAAAACTGAATCAGTTCCTATCGGAACTTGCCCTTTCAATGGATCAAAGAGGCTGGATTTGTCCTTTACGTTCGAATGAATTTCTCATCATTGAGACCCAAAAACATGCCACGATCGATAAAAAAACGGTGCTCAATACCAATCCTAGCCTTACAAAATCGTTCCATCCATTTCCCGTTGCTACACGCATCGACTGTCTAAATTTTGTTCATCGCGAATTCCAAAAAGAAGCGTCCGATAACCCGTTTCTCAATCGACTTAAAGGAGATCTCGATTTAGACACTCAAATCCTTACTCTCTTTAAAGAAAGTTTTCCCGAAGATCATGAATTTGATTTATTGCATGTAAATTGGATCTATACGCAAGCAGATAAACAGGCGATCTATGCAGCAATCGAGGCCTCTTATCTGGTTCCTCTTGCAATCATGAGAGAGTTGTCCTATTCCAGCGCTCTTTTTTTCAAATCTGTCCCAATTCTTTTTCTTATCAAAAAAGAAGACAAAAAATTTAAGAATTTATTCAATTGGAATAAATTCATACACTACATGAATTTAGAAAAATTCAAAAAAATTGGATACAAATTATCATGAAAAAATTCTTTCTCTTCTTCTTACTGATTTCCGCTGTTGTTGGTGCTGCCCCCGCAAGCACGACAGATGCGCAAGACAAAAAAATTTCTGCCATTTTAAAGCAAGAACTCCCGTGGGTAAAGGCCAATCTCCCCAAAGAAGGCATTCTCCAGCAAGCGAAAGATGGCTTCATTTATTTAAAGGTGGATGATAGTTATATCGATGATTTGTATTCAAAATTTGTCCCATTTGGATACGAAAAGCCTCATGATTATCTTGGTGCACATATTAGCGTAATCGATACATTTAAAGGGAAAAAACTTCAGCATATTGAAGAAATTGGCCAAGAATACACTTTTACCATCAAGAATTTTCGGATCGTGCATCTTAAGGACAAAAATTTCATTGCCTTAATTGTTGAATCTCCTGATTTAGAGAAGCTTAGAAAAAAATATGGGCTTAGGCCTCTTCGCTTAAATAATCCCCTTCATATTTCAATAGCTAAACAAGAGCATGCTGTGAGTTTAAGCACGCAACAATCTAGTTATGAATTGGTAGCAGAAATTAAATAATTTTATTTGCGAAATAAATGTTTAATTTGTAAGATAATAATTAAAGAGACGCGATAAACAAAGAGCGGCTCGAAGACTTATTGTTTGTTCTTTGAGAAATCATTGTCAAACAATACAAGTATCTTTTAAGAGAAATCTTATAGATACAGATTCAGTAGTTA
>DAIDIM010000105.1 GCA_027459365.1 Chlamydiota bacterium | reverse complement strand
TACTCCTCTGCTGCTTGATCACAACTTTCAAGAATGACTCCCTTAGATTTTTTGAATGTCTCGATGAACGTTTCATCGCAATGAGTAATCACCACAATTTTATCTTTGACCTCTTTGGTCGTGAGCAAAATTTCGACTTTTCCCGACACTTTTTTACCAAATCCACTCTGTCCTCTGACAAGAACCTCTCCAATATTCTCCACGATCATCATATTGGTTGTCCCTTTCTTATCGAAGGGTGCGCCGCACGTTACGACAACAACATCTCCAAAAGAGATGATCTTATGATGCATGGCATATGCTTTTGCCGCATCGAAAGCCTCCTTTGGTGTCTTGCATTTAGGACTATACACAGGGACAACTCCCCAACATGCGATCAGCTGATGGTAAATTTTCTCGCTTGTTGTCACCGCAATGATGGGCATTGATGGACGAAATCGGGAAACAGCTCGCGCAGTTGCACCGCTTGCTGTGAAGGCAAAAATGGCCTTTGCCTTAGCACTATAGGCTGTTTTGACTGCGGCAAGAGCGACTGCAGAGGAAATGTCATGATAGTCTCGATTTGTTTGTTGGTTGAAAAACTGCTCATAATCGATATCCGCTTCGGTTACATCGGCAATATGTTTCATAAGTGTAACAGTCTCAATGGGATACTTACCAACTGCAGTTTCTGCAGAAAGCATCACCATCGAAGTGCCATCATAAATGGCATTGGCAACATCGGATACTTCCGCGCGTGTGGGTCTTGGATTTGTAATCATCGATTCCAACATTTGCGTTGCCGTGATCACAGGCTTGGCAAAATGGGAACATTTTCGAATCATCATTTTTTGTAGCTTTGGAACCGAGGCTAAATCAAGCTCGACACCGAGATCCCCTCTTGCCACCATAATCCCATCAGCTATCTGCACAATCCGATCAAAGTTTTCAACACCTTCAGTACTTTCAATTTTTGCAATGATCGGAAGATTTGACTTCAATTTTGCAAGATACTCTTTGATTTTCAAAATGTGGGAACTTGATCTAATAAAAGAGGCTGCAATGAAATCAATATCCTGTTCACAACCAAATTTAAGATCGGCAAAATCCTTTTCCGTTAACGCAGGGAGTGGCAATTTGGCGCCAGGGAGACATACCCCCCTTCCACTCTTTAAAATGCCCGCATTTTCGATTTCTACTACTACATCTTTTGATCCGACTTCGATTACCTTCCCAATGATATACCCATCATCAAAAAGGATTTTCATCCCCTCTTTTAATGCATCGAGCACGACAATTGGGTGAATGGGGATCCCATCACCTTTTTCCACGAGGCGCACTTTCTGCTTAGCCGAAAGCGGAAGTTCGCCATTTTGAACTTTTCCAACGCGAATCTTAGGTCCTTGTAAATCAATCATTAACGCAAGTGGCAACTTTGTCTCTTTTCGCGCCTTTTTTAAATTCTTGATATTGCGAGCATGTTCTTCATAGCTGCCGTGGCTAAAATTGAGCCGCGCTACATTCATGCCGGCCTTTAGAAGGGCCACCATTTTTTCATACTCAATGACAGATGGGCCAATCGTACAAACAATTTTCGTTCGGGTCATACTCTTTTAAATACCTATTCGTCTATTCTATTACAAGTATGTTAAAGGTAGAAAATTTACATGTCTCTTTTGCACAGACTCAAGCTGTGAAAGGGATCAATTTTGTTGTACATCCTGGAGAAACCATCGGGATTGTGGGAGAAAGTGGCTCTGGGAAAACAACCGCCATGCACGCAATCTGTGGTCTACTTTCTCATGCAACGATCACGGGAAAGGCAACATTTGATGGAGAAAATCCAAGAGCCTCTCTTGGGAAAAAAATCGGCATGGTTTTTCAATCTCCAATGAGCGCGTTAAATCCAACAATGAAGATTGGCTCTCAAATTGCAGAAGGGATGATCTATCATGGCCTTGCGACAAAAAAGGGGGCAATGCAAAGGGCAAAAGAGGTTTTAACACTTGTTGGCATCGACCCCACTCGCATTGTTCAATACCCTCACCAGTTTAGTGGCGGACAAAGACAGCGTATTGCCATTGCAATTGCCCTTTGCTGCAATCCAAAACTCTTGATCGCTGATGAACCGACATCGGCCCTCGATGCCATGACGCAAAATCAAATTGTAGAACTCATTCAAAATATACAAAAAAAATTTCAGATGAGCCTCATTTTCATCTCGCACGATTTGTTGGTAGTCGGTCAAATCTGTGATCGTATTCTCGTATTTTATCAAGGAAAAATCATCGAACACGGCCTTGCATCCGACATCTTGAAAAGGCCAACTCATCCCTATACACAACAACTCATCGCCGCTAAAAACTTTAATCCGGTCAAAAAAGGGAACTTTTACCCCCCTTGGATTGAGATCCAAAACATCTCCAAATTCTATAAAAAAATGGTTGCCCTCGACAACGTTTCTTTGTCAATTAGAAAGGGTGAGCTACTCGCCCTTGTGGGAAAAAGCGGCTCAGGTAAATCAACCCTTGCAAAAATTCTCATGGGCCTCCTTCCCCACGATCGAGGAGAGATTAGGATTGAGGGGAAAAAGAGCTTTCAGATAATTTTTCAAGATCCCTATTCTAGTCTAAATCCTAGAATGCGAATTGAGGCAATTCTAGAAGAGCCAACCATTATCCATGGAAAAAAAAGCCGTGTGGATGAATTATTAGAACTTGTTGCCCTTCCCCTCTCAATGAAAAAACGGTATCCTCACGAGCTGAGCGGTGGTCAAAGACAACGGATTGGCATTGCGCGTGCATTGGCCCTAAATCCTGAATTATTGATTTGCGATGAACCTGTCTCTTCCCTTGATCTCACGATCCAATCTCAAATCGTCAAACTGCTGTTGAAATTAAAAAGTGAGCTGGGCCTAACGCTTTTCTTTATCTCTCATGACCTGCCTCTGATGCAAACGATTGCCGATCGGATTGCAGTTATGGAGGACGGGAAAGTGATTGAGGTATCGGTGAATCCTCACACATCGCGAGAAAAAATTTCATTTATGGTAAATGTTTAATCGTTACGCAGTCTTCCGCAATTCTTGTTTGAGCTTTTCACTGGCATACTTAAATGCATTATCATAAGAAAGAACTACATCCTTGTCGCCTTTGAGCCGTGCAATTTATTAAGCGACTGAGAGAGCGTCGGAAAACCGACAAATCGGCACTCCTTTGTGAAGGAATTCGTCTGCTCTATGAAAAAGAGGTAGGAGCATCCGAAAATGGCCTTAGGTCTTGCAAAAAATGACTTTGCAGGGAGCTTGAGCCAAAAATCGCTCTAATCGGGCGATCATTCCGGAGGGCTTATTAAAGTCATTTTTCGTTGTTGTGATGACGGCTAGATCAAAGTTGTGACCTTTCACCAACTGCAGCAGCGCTTGGTCAATGGAGCGTGATCGGATCAGTTCCAACTCAAGTTGGCAATGGTATTCTCGTCCTATTGCCTCTGCTTTTTTTAAGGCAATTTCCCCCATGTGCTCTTGCTCTTGAATCTGTGCATCGAGCGATACAGATTCTGGGATCTCTAAAATATAAGCAACGGTAATTTTTGCATGATGATGCTTTGCTAATTGAAATGCTGTTTGTAGGGCTTCGGTACCGGCTTTTAAGCGCGCGAGAACGAGTATGTGCTTTAACTCGAATGGTTTATGCTCAGGAACACGTATCGCCTCAACTTTTAATGATCCTGCAATTCTCATTCGAGATTTTTTTCTATAAAAAGCGTAGATAATCACGCCAAGAATCATCCAAGAAAATCCTGCGATTCTCCCATCAGGTTTTGTTATGATCACAAGACACCAAACAGCAAACGATGCGAGCATTCCAAAAACTGCTGTTAAAGGAATGGATTTTCCCTTCCCGAGCGGAATATTGAGAGGGGCTTTAAACGGCCGCTCAAGAGCAGGTCTTCGTATGCGCAGTGTGAGCAAAGAGAGATGGGCAAAGAAAAAGGCAATTTGCGCTCCAAAATTGTACAAATCAGCGAGCACCAACATCTGGTTTTTACTCCAAATCACAATCCCGATTGCAATGAGAGAAAAAATGGCTAATGCAATATAAGGAGTACGAAAGCGAGAATGCAGACGAGCAAACACCTGCGGAACCTGATAGTTTGATCCTAAAGAAAAGATCAAACGAGAGCATCCAATTAAACCGGCATTTGCGCAGATCATCAGGATAATGGCAGCTGTCACTCCCACCCATGGACCCAAAATTTGTCCACCGATCGGGAAATTCATTGCAATCCCACCAATCGCATTATCAAGATATTTGGTACCGAGGTCATGAGGACTGACAACGGAAAGGCCAACACTTGCAAGTCCAATATAGAGAAAAATGACAACTACCATTGTC
>DAIDIM010000103.1 GCA_027459365.1 Chlamydiota bacterium | reverse complement strand
GGACAGTCCTTTGTCAGGGGGGTGAGAGTTCTTGGCAGAGGACATTTTGACTTGCAGTCAAAAAATTGTCTATGGATTAGTAAGAATTTTTTCTAAATCTTTTATTTCCCCATCGGATCCTCGTTCGCCCATAATTGCTGGATATTAGGGAGTTTAGATTGTTTGCAATGTTCAAAATCTAAAGAATCTGGTACACTATTTGGAAATTTTGAAAAAATTGTATGCAAAATACAGATCTGTGGTTACGATTTCCTCCTCACCTTGAAATGCCTGCTCGACGCTCTTTGAGTTTAGCGTTTATTCTAGAAGAACTTTTGAAGACAGAAAAAAACTACGATCGCTTAAACTATTATTGCGGGATTCTCTCTAAGGATGACGCTCTTCAAAAAGAGGTCCTTCAGTTGCAAATCGCAAACCTTCAAGGGCTACAAGAAGATCTTCGCCCTTTTTTTGGAGTATTGATCCCCTTCCTCTTTGAATCTCGTACAGATGAAAATATCCTGATCAAACTCCTTGAGTTGAAAAGTGGTTTAAATCAGAAATTAGGTCCCAATACAATAGAAAGTCTCCTTTTAAACTTTTCACCTTTAGGGATCGCCTATTTGAAAACAATCATTTCTGAAGGACTAACTAGAAGAGGCTTCACCTCTTTTCTTGCAGAAAAAGAGCACTTATTTGATACCATTGAGTTATGTCCTTTGCCCAATTAATCAAAGATACTTTCGAGCTGCTCAAAGAAGAATCTGAAATTTTAGCGTCGAGTGATGATGCAGCTTTTTTTCGCTTCATAGCGAAAAAAACTCTTCCTGAAAAAACAGCTCAGAAAAAATTAATTGACCCTTTACCAAAAGTTGTGATCCCAGAAGTTGCTAAAGAAACGATTGTGATGCCACAAGTGCCTGTGAATGAACCACTTACAAAAGAACCCATCGCTGCAAAAGAGGTCATTTCTCCGCCAAAACCAGTGTTTGTGAGTGAACAGCAACTCCCGGCAGCTGTTCCCCTAAACACAGGGAGTTTAAAGGCGTTATATCAAAAATTATTTCCTCAGCTGCCATTGATTCAAACAATTCCAAGCGATGCTACGGCAAAAAAAATTGCAAATCGTTGGAAAACAAAAAACCAGGCAGCTCCCATCTCCATTTTATATTTTAGTGAACCAAGCCTCCAAAAAGATCTACTGATCGCCATTACAAAAGCCATTGATGTCTATTTTGGCCCAGCGCGTATCATTCAAGCAGAAACAATTGAGAAGGAAAAGCAGTGGGATACTTTTCTCTCATCTGATGATCTAAAGCTTGTGATTGCATGTGATTATACACTCTGGCAGCTCACCAATCTGATGCAATATTTTAAAGAAACTCCACAAAGAACATTAAAAAATGTTCCCCTTTTTCTATTGCCTGATCTATCGTTATATTTAAAAGATTCATCGCTAAAGCGATCGCTTTGGAAGGCTATTCAGAAGACCTTGTGCGCAACCTCGGTTCAGTCGAATTTTGGGTTCTTTTGAGCCGACTTTTCGACTTTTTTTGAGAGGGGCAATATATGCGAATGATATTGCCCCTCTCAAAAAAATTGAAAATCGACCAAAATAATCCCAAAAGGCGACGAACCCGAGGTTGCGCACAAGGTCTAGTATGTTCGTAACAGTTTTTCTTGATCAAAATTTACAAAAACCACTGGATTATGCAATCCCAAAAGGGATTGCTGTTCAAGTGGGTATGCGAGTGGAAGTTCCGCTGAAAACAAAACGTGCGCTTGGGACCATTGCTGCGATCAAAGAGCATTCAAGCTTTCCAGATGTAAAAGAGATCATCAAGGTCCTCTCTTCAAAAGGGGAACTGACAAACACGCAATGGAGGCTCGCTGAATGGATGTCTCATTACTATGCAACATCTATGCAAAAAGTGCTGAGGTGTTTTATCCCTCCAAATATTCGGCGCAATGTGAAAGAAAAAAGTCAAAAGTTCTTAACCCTTGCAAGAACAGATGCAGAAACAATCGCGGAGTGTAGTCAATTACGTCTCAAAAACCCAAAGCAGGCAGATATCTTAGATCAACTTTTACAACATCCAAAGGGACTTTTTTTATCACGCATCAAAGATCAAATTTCCGCATATGCCCTTCAAATATTGATTAAGAAAAAATGGATTCAAGAACAACTCCTTCCATTGAGTGATATTTTCGAGGAAGATTTCTTTCCCACATCTCCTAAAATATTAAACAATGAACAAAAAACAGCTCTTGATGCGATCCAGATGGCGATTGAAAAATGTCACTTTTCTACGCATCTAATCTACGGAATTACAGGCAGTGGAAAGACGGAAGTGTATTTGCAAGCAATTAACAAAGCTTTAGAACTAGGCAAAAGTGCGATGTTTTTAGTTCCTGAAGTTGCACTCACCTCGCAGACAATCGAACGATTTAAAGCCCGTTTCCCGCATAAAATCGCCATTTTACACCACAAGCGAAGTCTTGGGGAACGGACCACTGCCTGGGAAGATTTACGCCAAGGTAAAATTCAAATTGTGATCGGCGCAAGATCTGCTATTTTCTGCCCCATCCAGAATTTAGGTCTCATTATCATTGATGAAGAGCATGACAATTCATATAAGCAAAACGATGAAATGCCGTGCTATCAAGGAAGAGATGTTGCTGTGATGCGCGCCCACTTTGAAAACTGCTGCATTGTACTTGGCAGCGCAACTCCATCCATTGAATCGCGCTATAATGCAAGCATTGGGAAATACCAACTTCATGAACTCAGAGCAAGAGCAACCCATGCAACACTGCCGAAAGTTCATA
>DAIDIM010000097.1 GCA_027459365.1 Chlamydiota bacterium | reverse complement strand
AACAATTGCCGATTGGCTTCCTCCTGATTGGCGTGCACGAACCTCTTCTTTAAGCCTTTTTGGAGTTCCTATAGCTTCCATTATTGGCGGCCCTTTAACGACCTATTTGATTGCAGCCTTTAGTTGGCAATTGATGTTCGTAATTTTAGGATGCTTAGGGATTATTTGGGCAATCTTTTGGTTGGTATTATTTCGACGTCATCCAAAAGTTCTTTTCCGCTCAGTCTATTCTTCATCTCTATATTTTACAATTCAAGAAGAGAAAAAATTGCCCTGGAAACATCTTTTAACTAATAAAACCTATTTATTGTCTTGCTTAACTTATTTTTGCCAAGGTTTCACTCTCTTTTTTATTCTGATGTGGCTCCCTGGTTATTTTGCTCAAACACACGGTTCTTCTACTTTAACCTTGGGTTTTTTAGTCCTTCCTCCCTGGGGATGTTATACTATTTTTTTATTTTTTGGAGGATGGATCTCTGATCGATTGAAGAAAAAAACTAAAAGTCTGCGCATTTCTCGAACCTATGTCATATCATTCGCTTTATTCGCTTCAGGATTGTGCTTTCTCCCGATTGGATTCTCTTCCTATCTAGACATTTTCTGGATATCTTTAGGGCTGGGGTTTGTGGCTATGCTAATTCCTCCAATGTTTGCTTTTATTGGCGATATGTACGGTCCTTATGCTGGGTCTGCTTATGGCATTCTTTGCTCTTTTGCTGGGCTTGCGGGTGTTATTTCTCCCAGCATCGCTGGATGGCTAACCACGATTAACAGTGATTTTAAAATGATATTTTTCGTGTTAGCGGGACTATCGATTTTTGCCTCGGTAATTGTAATCCTTTTCCAATATCCGGACAAAGAAAAACCTCTTTTCTAAAGAGAGGACGAGGTTGCGAAACATCTCCTTCACATATTTGATTTCTTTCTCATTCCAAGTTCACGCAAAGGGCGTCCCGAGTAGACATGTGTTTCAATTTGTTCCAAGGACAAATTTCTCGTCTCTGGAATATACCGCATTGCCCAAAAAAAACCGATAAGACATGCAATTCCATACACAGCAAAAGTGGCTGAAATGCCCATACTTTGTTGCATAATTGGGAAACTTGCGACAACTGCAGTATTAATAGCCCAGTTACTGGCTGCAGAAAAGCTCGATCCTTGGCCGCGAACTTTTTGAGGGAAAATTTCTGGCATCATTACCCAAGGCAAAGGCCCTAAACTAATGGCAAAAAATGCAATGTATATAAAGATGCAAGTTGCAGAGAGCCAATGGAGAGAAGGATCGTTCAAATAGGTTGTTATCGCAACAGTAAACAAGACAGCTGCAGTCCCAACAAACCCAATGAGCAGAAGATGTCTTCTCCCCATTTTTTCCACCCACTGCATGGCGGCAAAAGTCATAGCAACATTCACAACCCCAACCCCAACAGTAGCAAGAAGTGATCCTAAAGAACTTCCTAAGTGCATGTTCTTAAAAATGATCGGAGCATAATAAATGATCACATTGATCCCGCTCAGCTGCTGAAAAAAGAAAAGGAAAATTCCGAGAGAAAGACAAGGACGAATTTTTTTAGAAAACAGATCTTTCCAGACGCTCTTTTTGTTTTCTCTTTGAATGGAATGCTCAATCAATGCAATTTCTTTTTCTAAGCGAGCAGAATGAGCTCCTATTCCCAAGATTTTACATAAAGAGACAGAAGCTTCATGATCTCTTTTTCGAATGCAGAGCCAACGAGGACTTTCTGGAAGGAAAAAAACTCCTATAAAAAGCAACCCACTTGGGATAAGCTCTATACCGAACATCGTCCGCCAGGAAAGATGTTCCGTATTCGTCGACAAATTGATTATATCAGAACATAAAATCCCAATCGCTATAGCCAGCTGAAAATAAGTCCCTAATTTCCCGCGAATCTCTGCTGGTGCTGTTTCTGCAATGTATAAAGGACTTACAACAACAGACATTCCTATGCTAACTCCCAAAAGGAATCGAGCTATGCATAAAATGCTAAAAGTGGAACTAAACACGATCATTAAGATCGACAATGAGAATACCAATGGAATCAAAAACAACACTTTCACTCTTCCAATAAGATCTGACAGGCGCCCCGCCACACAAGCAGTCAAAAAAGCCCCAAACGGAAACAGACCCATCATAAAGCCCGTTTGTTTATCGTTAATTCCAAAATCTTTCTGAATTTGCGTTAAGGCGCCCGACATGATACCCTCATCAAACCCAAATAAAAATCCGGTGAGCGCTGCAATCATTGTAATTAAATAAATCATAAAAAGACCTTTACCCAGATAAAGAAAAACCTCTTTTCTAACGATACGACCAGGCTGCGAAGCGTCCCTCACATATTCGGACCGGTTCTTTATCCAAAATATGGATCCGATACAGCGCGCATGATTCTTCACTTTCTGTATTGTAAACAAGATTCATGCTGTCTGGAGCCCAAGAAGGATTTTCCTTATTTTCAGCTCCACTTGTGAGAGGAATTTCATTTAACGATTCTAAATCGATCATCCAAATTTGCCGTACCCCATCCACTTTCGCGCTATAGGCAATTTTCTTTCCATCAGGTGACCATGAGGGAGAGGTATTTTCTCGATTTGCACGCGTGAGGAGTTTGGGATTTGCTTTTTTCGTCTCCTTAGATGAGAGAACATCAATTAAATAGACTCTAGGAACTCCATCTTTATCTGAGACAAAGGCAATCTGTTTCCCATCAGGACTATATGTGGGAGATGCTTGTGTGGCTCTAGCGCAGGAAAAGAGCTGACGCGGTTTGCCTCTCATTTTTCCGTGACTATCTAGATTTTGCACAAATAGATCGGGTCTTCCGGCGCAGTCAGAAATGAATGCAATTTGATCCCCATTTCGATTCAGTGCTGGCAATGCTTGACTTCCTCGAAGCTGAATCAAAGTTTCACCGCTTGGCTTTTGAGGATAGGAGCGATAGATCTTGGATTGACCTTCTTTAAAAGTCACATAATAAAATTCTAGGCTGTGCGGGAAAAAATTCGGCGTAATGCAATACCCTTGATTCCCAATCAGTAAGCGCCGATTGGCACCATCTGCATCGCACATCCAAATCTCTGAGTTCCAATGATCTCCATCTTGAGAGCGCATGGAATAAATGAGTTGTGTTGAGGCAATTCCAGGGGTCCCAAAAAGATCTTTTTGGATCGTGTCGGAAAAGCGATGAATTTCTCTACGATCCACATCGAGGTTTCGACTGATGGTAAATTCGGAATATTTTTTCGCCGTCCCTTTTGCAATGTCTAATACCATTAATTGAAAACGATTATCAAGGATTTGAATTGCCACAACAAAGGGAATGTGCTCTTTTTTCCAAATTTTTCTATCAAATTTTTCACAAATCTCCGGCCAATGGAGTGTCATCTCGATATCTTCTCTAAGTGGTAAGACGGTCGAAAAACCGTTTGTATTTAAGTCGTTTTCTAAAACTTGACGCAATTCATCAAAAAAACGCCAATCCGTTTCCGTATCAGGGGTGTGCAACTTTGTTAAATAAATGGGCGTTTTAGAAATGCGAGTAGGAAGGGAAACTTCTAGAGTTTCACCGAATAGCAGAAGTGGAATTTTTAAAAGTAA
Organism: Chlamydiota bacterium; assembly: GCA_027459365.1. Taxonomy (GTDB): domain Bacteria; phylum Chlamydiota; class Chlamydiia; order Chlamydiales; family SM23-39; genus DAIDHZ01. The sequence continues at coordinate 3,562 of DAIDIM010000097.1, read as the reverse complement.
TAGTAAATACAACAGTTTCATTCATTGACCCATTAAAACATGGAAGAACAAGTTCAGGCAACCGTTTTTTTAAAAACTCACCATTTTTCTTGCTCTTTTCTTCGAGTATTTCAAAATGAACCAAATGACCATTTCGATCAATTTCTAAATCGACCTTCACCTCGCCAAATTCTGGCAAATCCAAACTCTCCTGCAAATAGGCAATCAAAATTTGTCCATAATTTGGAGTTGGGTCTCCCCTTTGCTCTGTCGTGACATTCGGCACTTGTTTTAAAACCGGGATCGGCAAATCTTCCGATTTTGCCTTGACAGGCTCAACTCTTTTCGATTCAGCTGGTTTTGTCTTATTGACAGAAGGGATAGACTTTGTTTTGTTTACGGGCGGTTTTGTTTTCACTTGCGGAACAGGGGCTTGCTTCTTTTGCACAACAGCGCCCGTTTTGGGCTTTGCATCCAGTTGGGAAATCATCACACTGCTTTGAGGAATTGTACGGACAACGATTTTCGTTTTTGGTTTCTCATTCCAAAATAGGTGATGTACGGTGAGCATTAAGATCAAAAAGAGATGCACACCAAAAACGATCCAAACAACGTGCCGAATCACTTCAAAATAATATCCATTTGTTGGAAGCCACAATCTTCCATTAGATTTTTAATATCTTGATAAACGCCAAAATGACAATTCTTATCGGCGATTAATTGTGGACACTGATCGGGAAATCGCAAACGTTCTGCTCGCATGATACTCCCTATTTGGTTCAAGCTCACATTTTTCCCCTGAAACCAAATCGAGTTGTCTGCTCGCAGCGTCAATGTCAATACAGATTGCGCTGGTTGATTTTTATTTGAAACACCAGCTGTTGCAAGCTCTACATGATCCACATTGATCAGCGGCGCCATCAACATAAATGTGATTAACAGGACAAAAACAACATCCAGAAGTGGAGTTAATTGAACAAGCGACTCATCGCTTTCAACTTCCTCAATGTACACTTTCTTTCGCACTTTCACCTCGGAACAAATGGATCTCGACAGAGGCAAGCAGCTGATGGGAAAAATCTTCCATCTCTTGGCGCACCAAACGGAGAGCATTCTTAAAGTAGTTATTCCCGATCAGTGCTGGGATTGCGACGACAAGGCCAATGACAGTGGTAGCTAGTGCAAGTGACAGACCGGCTAACATTCCCTCATTCCCCATTCTTGTTTGCATTTGAGAAAAAGAGAGCAAAATACCCCAAACTGTGCCAAGCAATCCAATAAAAGGGCCTAAAGTAACGATCGTCGGCAAAATAAAAAGATACTTCTCTAGCCTCTTTAATTGCTTACCTATTTGAACATTGATTTCCGCATCCAAAAGATCGACATCAGTTATTGAAAAAGAGGTACCAATCTTGAAGAGATGATTGCGGCTTATAATCTTTAACGCCCTCGCCTTAAAAGACTTATAAATCTCAAAAAAAGGATGTGGAATATCTATAAGTCCCTTCACAGGTTTAAATTGTAAGCTCAACGGATCTTCTTGAGAAAATTGGGAAAGGAGATCCCTTGAGAGTTTTTTCACATGAAAAAAGACTATAGTTTTGTGAATCAGAATTGTCCATGTAATTCCCGATAAACAGAAAAGGAGCCAAAAGATCCCTTTTCCAAACCAATCGGTTTGTAAATAGGCGTTAACAAATGGATTTCCAACAGCAAAAATAGACATACAACCGTAAAATTGCCATAATGTTCATTAATTTGCGAGAGTTCTATGTTTTTTGACTCACATGCCCATTTAACATCCGAAAGTGTCCTTCCGCACCTTGAAGAGATTCTCAAAAGGGCACAGAATGTGCAGCACATCCTCAACATTTGCACAGATCAAGTAACACTCAGTGAGGGAATGCACCTCGTCAAAAAACACCCTCACATCTTCAATGCTGGCGCCACCACTCCCCATGATGTAGAAACCGAAGGAGAAATTGCTTTCCCCATGTTTGAAAAAGCGGCTTTTGAAAAAAAGCTCGTTGCCATTGGAGAAACAGGTCTTGATTACTATAACGCAGAGTCCCCCTTTTCACTCCAAAAAAAGTTCCTCATCAAATATCTCCATCTTGCCAATGAGACAAAACTGCCCGTTATTTTTCATTGTAGAGAGGCCTTCAAAGACCTTTTCTCCATAACAGATCTTGAATATCCAAGAAATGCCCCTGCCATTCTCCATTGCTTTACAGGGAGCATGCAAGAGGCCGAAGAGGTGCTCAAAAGAGGTTGGTATCTATCGCTTAGCGGCATCGTCACATTCAAAAAAAGCGAAAACTTGCGCGAAGTTGCAAAAATGGTCCCTCTTACTCAGCTGCTCATTGAAACAGACACCCCCTACCTCGCGCCGCTTAAACACAGAGGAAGACAAAATGAACCCGCTTTCATTGCAGAAACAGCGCAATGCATCGCCGATGTAAAAAAAGTCTCCCTTGAAGAAGTTGCGAAAGCAACATTTGAAAACGGGGAAAAACTTTTTAAGGGGTTAGGACACGATGTGGATAAAAAAAAACTATTTAAGTCTATATAACAGGGGGGTGTTTTAGCGATCAACTCGACAAAACAGGGGGGTGTTTTCGATAGTATAGAGGTTCAAATGAATACTAAATTATTTATAATCAGGTATTTACATCATTTCTTTAAAAACACTCTGCCGATGCGCTAAAGGCTTGATCTCTCTTAAATCAAACTTCTCCACACTAAACTGCTCACAGAGATATTTTTTAAGTTTTTCCGATAACTCTAAAATCGTTCCATGATCTCTCAATGTACAGAGAAAATCGGCATGAGCCCGGTCCAATCGGTATTGGGGCCTCTTGGTTGGCATTTTCAGATAGGCCATATTCTCTTGTTTGTAATTCCATAAAAACGATGTGTGGTGGAGGAAACGATCTTTCTGAATGTACTGGGCATTCCCTCCACACTTTTTATCATTGATGATGTAATCATTTTCAAGAAGTCCAAACCCTGGAATATTCCACGCTTCCTGATAAAGATCTGCACTCCAGCGCAAAATGGGCTCCGGGAACGGTAAAATATCGATCGCGCTTTTGGAAAAGATAAAGGTGATAAACAGCGTCTCTTCATCCACAATGACCGTTCCTCCCCCGCTAAATCGGCGAATGACAGGAATTTGATCCTCTTTCACAAGCGTTAGATGGAGAAGGTTTTCTGCAATTCCTGAAATGCCCATGACGATTGCTTTTGGACTTCCATAATTGATGATACAAAAGTTGCGCGTATCTGTTCTAAGCAGCGCTTCTTCTAGCTGTAATTGCTCAAAAATTGGAACATTTTGTAATTCAATGAGATGGATCATTTTCTTAAATGGATCATCAGGACAGAAAGATCAGAAGGTGTAACACCTGGAATGCGTGATGCAGCCCCTAGATTTTCTGGCGTGAATCGGAGAAGTTTTTGTTTTGCCTCAGTGCGCAGACCCATAATGCTTTGATAGGCGCAATCTCTTGGAATGCGTACCGAATCGAGATTGTCCAATTTAGCCACCTCTTTTTGTTGCCTTTGGATATAGCCGGCATAT
>DAIDIM010000096.1 GCA_027459365.1 Chlamydiota bacterium | reverse complement strand
GTTGCGGGTTCGAGCCCCGTCTCCCGCGATCTTTTTTCTCTTCTTGCTAAATAATTAAATAAGCAGTAAATTTTGGAAAATTTTGCGTGCTAGTATGCCAATTGCTCTTCCTCTTAAAAAACGTCTTCTTCATCATGTTATTTCTTATCTAGGAATGGCAATAGGAGCTTTTTTAGCAGCGCTAGCGATCCGTATTTTTTTAACACCAAACCAATTGATCGATGGGGGTGTAGTTGGTATCGCCATGATCTTAGGTCGCCTCTTTGGGACTTCCTATATCTCGATCTTTTTGATGATCATTAACCTCCCATTCATCTACCTTGCCTGGCGATATATTCGGAAAAGCTTTATTCTCAATATGCTCGTTGCCGTCATTTTCTTCGCAATTTTTGTCTATCTTCTTGAGAACATTCGTCCCTTTGGTGCAGAACACCTCGAAGCGATTGTGATTGGCGGAGCCATGCTTGGAACGGGAGCTGGACTGATTATCCGTTATGGTGGTTGTATTGACGGTACCGAAATTCTCGCAATCATTATCAACAAGAAGAAAGGGTTTACTGTTGGTCAAGTCATTTTAGTGATCAACTTCTTTGTTTTTGCAGCATACGGTTGGATTTTTGACAATTGGCACATTGCCCTTCAATCACTCATGCTTTATATCGTAGCCTTTAAAATGATGGACATCGTCATTGCAGGCATTGAAGAGCTCAAATCTGTCCTGATCATGTGCTCAAAACCGGATCACTTAAGCAAAATCATCACCCATGAGCTCGGTCTTGGCCTCACCTTCATTAAAGGACGCGGTGGCTATTCTGGTGAGGACCGCGACATCCTCTTCATCATTGTAGAGCGACTCGATATTGCTCAGCTCAAAGAAATTGTCCTTCGCGAAGATCCAAGCGCCTTTATGGCAATCGAAAATCTCCATGAAGTTGCCTATGGAAGAACTGCGCGCATAGCCTTAAAGCGCCGTGCAAAAACCTTTGCTAAAAAACACTTTTAAAATGCATACATAAACTATGCATGAACTAGAAAAAGAGATCTCGCATAAGCAAGCCCATTTTCTTGATTCTTGGCGCATGTTTCGGATTATGTCCGAATTTGTGGATGGTTTTGAAAGGTTGACCTTTTTAGGCCCCTCCGTTGCCATTTTTGGATCCACAAACAATTCTCCACGCGACCGAAAATATTACGACCTGACAGAAACCATCGCTGAGAAAATAGTCCAAAAAGGCTTTGCGGTTATGACCGGAGGGGGCCCTGGCATCATGGAATGCGCCAATAAAGGAGCGCAAAAAGCAGGAGGCAAAAGCTGTGGCCTCTGTGTCGATTTGCCCACCGAATCCAAACCCAATCCCTATATCGATCGCCGTTACGAGCTCAACTTCCGCTACTTTTTCGTCCGCAAAGTGATGCTCGTCCGCTATGCAAAAGCCTTTGTTGTTCTTCCCGGCGGCTTTGGCACACTTGACGAGCTCTTTGAAGCAATCAACCTCGTCCAAACAAAAAAAATCAAACCATTTCCCATCTATCTCGTCGGCAAAGAGTATTGGAAAGGGCTAATCGATTGGATCGAGAGTACCGTTCTCGCGCAGGAAAATATCCGTCCAGAAGATCTGCAATTGATCACCCTCACAGACGATCCAGATGAAATTGCCAGCGGCATCGAAAAATTCCACCGCGAAGGCAAGCCCATCGAGAATTTCTAAGAATCTTTTTAGAAGACTTTCAAAATATTATTTATAATTTATTACTATAAATATCTTTTTATATTATCTTTAATATTGAACATAAAATGTTAATTACATTATAATTTTATATTACTTAATAATTAGTATGACCAATCAATTAATTCAACAAACCGATGCATTTTATGCGGTAAGCCAGGCTAACGAAGGGATATTATTATGATACGAGCTTGTTCTTTTTTTGGAGGCTTTCTTGTGGGAAGCAGCCTTGCCTTTTCTTCTAGCTGTAATAAACCATCAAATCGTCCATTCACGAAAAATGAAAATGAAAGATGGGAGCAACTGGCACAGATTCAATGTGTACAATCGCGTCGCAATGATCCAGAAGTAGAACTGCAACGTCTGAGAGAAACAGTTCTAACTAGGGAGAAAGAACAGCAATTCGATCAAAAATTCCAACGCATTTTTTCTTCTAATAAATATTTCATCAAATTGAAAAAAATATATGCGCAAGCCTTGGAAATGGAAAAACTTCACCAATTTTCAAACGATCCGCAGAAAGACATACTCATAGACCGTCCTTTTACAGAGAAGGAAAATCACAATTTTGAAGAAAAATCACTTGCGATCTGCCTTCAATCTAGGAAGAATGATCCGATTGTTGAAATCCAAAGACTCAGAGAGTCTGAAATTCTTACACCCGAAAATGAATGTTGGCTAAATCAGGCTGATCAAGAAGTAGGATTCCACCACAAAGATGATCCGGCAGTACACAACAGAAATATCTATCTAGAGAAGCTTAAGCTCGCAAAAAAAGCATACGGGCAAGCTTTAGAAATACGTGAGATCTTTAAATCAACGCATTATGTATTGATTCACGCACAAAGTTCGCGTTGGCTTTTTTTAAGTGATTTGATCACTGCGTTTATGAAACATAAGAACGAAGGAAAAGAGATCGGTCATTTTCAATACCTCCGCATGGTTCCTGAAGTTGCTTCACATGACATCACTTTATATTCTAAAGGAAAACCAGGATTGCGTTATGAAAAGAATGAACAGTCTGCTTCTGACCTACTTTTTGCAGATCTGTGTTTTAGAAATAATGCTCATTATGATTCTGCAAGATCTTTTTTAATGAATAATAAAAATTTTGCCGATGAAAATAAAATGATAGCAGTAACAACAAGCATTTTAAGAAATTTTTGTCCGCATTTATCTTCTCAGGAATGTTTCAAATTGACAGAGAAACTCTTTGATCTGGCCCGTAATGATCCATGCATCGTAGGAAATTTATTTGTTCTTTGTGTACCAAAGACATTGAGCGAAAAAATGATGTATCCAGCACATCCTGCAGGTTCTCCCTGTACTTGTCATGCTGAAGAAAATCTAAGAAATCGTTTAGAAGCGATTCAGAATAATGAGATCAATCCACAAACATGTTGCAAAGCATTGCCCACATTACTAAACCCTCAATTTTGCCTTTATACGCCGGAAATGACACCCGATCAAATGAAGATTCTAATGATTGAGACAGATCAGGAATATCGTAACAGAGTGAAAAACGAAACTGAAAAAATGGTCTCCGTCGTTTACAAGAAATAATGTCATTTTATAAGCTGCGTGAAAGCAATGACTTGCCCTTTCTGGCAACATATGGAGGAAAGATACTCTCCATATTCATTCTTAGACAACTGTTTAGCCAGTGTCTGCAACTGCTTTCCGTCAATATACCCATTCCGGTAGGCAATTTCTTCGATGCACGCAATTTTGACCCCTTGACGCTCTTGAATTGTCTGAACGAAAGATGAGGCCTTATGGAATGAATCAAAGGTACCTGTATCTAGCCAGGCATGACCTTGTTCAAGGACTCTAACTTTTAGTTCTCCGCGCTTTAAAAAGGCCAAATTTACGTCTGTAATCTCAAGCTCACCTCGAATCGATGGTTGCAAGGATTTTGCAATTTCGACAACTTCTGGACCATAAAAATAGAGACCGGGTACGGCGTAGCAGGACTTGGGATTTTTTGGTTTTTCCTCAATACTGATCGCATTCATCTCTGCATCGAACTCGACAACGCCATAACGATTTGGGTCTTTCACTTGATAACCAAAAATAAGCCCACCGCTCTGAATGGAACTCCCTTCTCTTAAGAGATCGGGCAAATCATGACCATAGAAAATATTATCCCCAAGAATCAAAGCAACAGGACTTCCATCTAAAAACTTTTCGCCTATGATAAATGCTTCAGCAAGACCTTTAGGCTCCTTCTGAACAGCATATGTAAACTGTATCCCTAATTGCGATCCATCTCCTAGCAGCTTTTCAAATCTTGGCAAATCATCTGGCGTGGAAATTATGAGAATTTCATCTATACAGGCTCGCATCAGAATCGAGAGCGGATAGTAGATCATCGGCTTATCGTAGACGGGAAGGAGTTGTTTGCAAACAGCGAGTGTCGAAGGATAGAGTCTTGTCCCATGCCCTCCAGCTAAGATAATCCCTTTCATCTCTTTCTCATGTCCAATCAATGTTCGATTCGCCTGCTGCAATGCTACCCGTTCTGTCTATCTTTTTGCCACTATTTTTTCTCTAACTTTAATCTGATTGCAAGGCTCTATTTCGAATGCCGAATACCGAACAATTAACGGAGTTGATACTTTAACGGCAAGTGCCCATTTAAGACGCCTTCGAGATTTAGAACTTCCCATCCTCAACAAGCCTATAAAAGTAGAAAATCATGAAAGCCATCCTCTCTCTACAACGAGAAAACAAACCCCTCGGAAAGCAATTGATCGATCGTTCCGATATTGTACTTGTGTGTCAAAAAGCGCTCATCTTGCAACATGTATTGATGAAATGGGATCGTTGTATGAACGCCGACGATGTGGAATTCTTTTAAAGCCCTTTTTGCATGAGCAATTGCTTCTGCTCTATCTTTCCCTTTTACAATGAGTTTTGCAATCATCGAATCGTAATGAGGAGGAATGCGGTAGCCGCTATAGCAAGCGCTATCGACACGTACATGGGGTCCTCCTGGAGGGATGTAGTGCTCTAATAACCCTGGGCTTGGCGCAAAATTGTTTTTCGGATCTTCTGCGTTGATTCTCAATTCAAAAACGTGACCGTTTAATTGGATGTCTTTTTGTTTCCAGGGGAGCTTTTCGCCTCGTGCGATTTGAATTTGCAACTTCACTAAATCAATGCCTGTAAGCTCTTCAGTGACCGTGTGCTCAACTTGAATGCGGGTATTGACTTCCATGAAGTAGTAGTTGTTTTTCTCATCTAGCAAAAACTCGACAGTCCCCACAGAATAATAACCGGCAGCTTTGACAATCGCAACGGCACTTTCACCGATTTTTTTGCGTAATGTTGGGGTCAATATCGGGCTTGGCGCCTCTTCAATCAACTTTTGTCGACGGCGCTGCAGGGTGCAATCTCTTTCTCCCAAGTACAAATAATTCCCATGTTTATCACCCACAACTTGCATTTCAATATGTCGAGGATTGATGATCGCTTTTTCTAAATAGACATCGGGATTATTAAAACTGGCCTCCGCTTCAGTGCGCGCCTGAACGAACTTTTGGACAAAGTCAGACTCATTATAGGCAATCCGAATGCCTTTAC
>DAIDIM010000095.1 GCA_027459365.1 Chlamydiota bacterium | reverse complement strand
CTAAAGGCCATGGAACTATTCCCACAGGTAAAAGATTGGTGGTCGTTTAATGAACTCGGTGTCAAAGCGTTCCAACAGGCGCGCGAAGTATATCCGACCGATTTCCCAGAAGGGAGCTCTCTTTCTACTCGAGTCCATGCAACTGGGACTGCGACGCGGAATATGCTCATTGCCCATTGCAAATTGCATCAAGCTGTTACCAAAAAATATCCCAGCAATAAACTCGGTCTCACGCACCAGTGGCTCAAATTCGATGTCGCTTCCGGCAATATTCTCGAAAGGCTGTTTCGCTACTACTTTGAGAAGTTGAGCTTTCAGCCTGTGTATGGCTTTTTCAAAGATGGCCATTATGCATTCGAAATCCCCTTCATGGCCAATATTCACTTTGAAATTCCAAAAGTTGAGTTTGACGCAAGCGACCACTTTTTAATGCGTCTTGGCGTGCAAGCCTATCCGAAGCCGCTGCTCAAAATGGGTTTCAATGGTGGGCAAAAAGAACCTTGCAAGGTAGGTAGTTTCCAAAATGACTGGGTTACCTTTGGCTCTATCTCTGAGCCTGGCAATGCGATTATGCGTTTTGGCCCTCGGTGGAAGGCAGAGGAGATGGCGGAAATTCTCGATGAAGCATTTGCTCTAACACCACACGTAGGGATTTCGGAATTTGGCTCCGATGCGAATATACACATGTCAGGAAAACCTGGTTTTGAAATCGACGAAGCTGCGCAAAAAAAATATCTCCAAGAGGTCATCGAAAAGGTCCATGATTATTGTGTGCGTACAGGGCGATCTTTAGAGACATTTTTCTGCTGGAGCGATGTTAAAAAGCAGATGGAATGGGAAAATGGTCATGAATGCAGACTTGGAATAGTCGACCCAATCGTCGATACACAGCGTCGCATGACGTCATGGCAATCGACCCCGGCATCTGAGTATTTAGCGCAAAGCTACCGTCAAGAAGAAAGACAAAACAAGACGGCATAAAGTTTATACGACAATATGCGTTTGTGCCCCCTCGTAACATTCTCAAGAGAGGAAATACGATTCACTAGTCCATCTCGTCGATCTTTGGACCAGAAAAGGTTGGGAGACGATCTGTTTGAAAAATTTTCTCTCTAACTACTGTCTGCACTATATGATCTGTTTTTACGATCGGGTTTTTGGTCCAAGTACCCTTGTCTCGCAAATATGAGTGCAATGTAACGGGGGATTCAATGATTTCATAAGATGGAAGAGAGCAAAGTGCTCTGAGACGCAGCATTTTAAGTGCTCTATTATGCAGCATTTGGTGATCGTAATTCTCGTTGATATTGATCGATCGAGTAGAAGGATCGGAACCGAGGAGTTTTGATAGAGCGGCTCCTCCCTCAATCTTCGACCAATCGATGTATATGGGATTCTTATTGAGAGAGCGCTGAATAGACATTGGTGTTCTCCTATTTTAGTTTAAAATCATAAATTGTACTATCCCAATAATCGCAGGTGAAGCAAAAAATTTTTATGGACATAATAGATACTTGCGATCTTCTAGGCGTTCTATCATCTCGTTCACAGATACCTCTTTAGGCGCTGTATAAATGCCTAGGAGTGCTTTTTCAACTTCATTACCCCAGATTTTTTCCTCTGATTTAAAATCAATTACTTTTTCCAATGCAGTTTTAATTTCTGCTAGGGCATTTGAACCTAAAATGGTTTCACTGACATTGAGTAAAGCTTTCATGTATACTGCACACATCTTAAGTTCCTTGATTGCTTTCTGATCCTCTGACCGAAGCTGTAGAAATGAGATGAATAGCTGGAGCTGACAAGTGATGATTTCCGTAAAAAGATCGTTCCTTCCGCATTTTAGACTTGCAAGCGATACCTGTAAACAAGCAGGGGCAAAATACAATGTTTTGTACAACCCCGTTCCTAAGTGCTCGTTGGTAGAAGTATCGTCATCTTCCTCTTCTAATTGCTCTTCTGCAGAAATAGCGACATCTTCCTCCATAAAAATGGTCTCTATTTGTTCTTTCATTTCAAGCACTTTACCATAGCAGATGCGAGCTAACTCTTCCGTTTTCTGGCTTTTTTCAAAACAGAGGCCTGCTATTAGAGCGGCACTTAACTGGCCATATGCAGTTCCTTCATCTTCAATAGTCATACAAAATTGGCCTGCCTCTTCGTAAAGTGATTGCGCCTCGATCGTAAAGCCTAAAACCTCTAGCAGGTCGGCCTTGCAAAGTAATGCATGGATTAAATTGCTTAAATCGAGCGTATCGGCAGATTCCGCATATTCAGTGCGGCAGACAGCGATTTTATTATCAATAAGCACGTGGAGTTTGGTCAGGCAAGTTTTTATTTTTTGCTCATCGCCTATTTGCTTATATAAATCCCAAGCAAGACGCACTAGATAAAATGCACGCATCTCTTGGACAGTTTTTTTCTCACAGATCCACGCTTGTTTTTCTAAGATCCTTGCAGCGCTTTGCAAGTCATTTGCTTTCATAGCCAAAGAGTAGGCCTTACCGTACTGATATTCGATATCGTGAAAAAAACACCTTTCTGCATAGTCATAACAGTTTGTCCAGCATTTTTCTAATCCACGAGCTTTCGCGGCATCTGCCTCTTTTTCTATACAGAGATATTCAGGATAATCCAAAGAGCGATCGATGGCCTGTAACACATTTAAAGCTGCATTCGATGTTTGGATAGTTGTTTCCGATGCTTCTATGCTGTCTTTTCGGCTCGCATAGCTCCACAAAAAGCTTTCTCCTGAAACGCTGTCAATCATGATTATTTCCTTTAATGGAACAATATGATAAAAACGTCTGTTTTATATGTCAACATGTTGGTTAATTTTAAAAAAATTATTTTTTTTGTATAAATATAATTAATTTATTTACATTAATGGTAGATGTTGACCCCTAAACCTCGAGCTCCTTGAGAACGTAAATAAAGCGCACATTCATGATCTCCTATATCCACTGCTACTTGATAAGGCGTAAGTCCACTTTTATCTATATGGTCTACTGCAGCACCATGGTCAATACAAAGCTTGAGAAATTCCAATCTAGTCATGCTATCCGGTACGGATCTAAGCATAAGCTGCAGAACTCGATGGCCTTTCACTGTGGCTGCATTTGGATTGCTCCCCTGCTTGAGCAAAGCTTTCAATGTAGCAATCCCTACAGTACCTTTTAAAAAGTTTCGAAACTTCTGTGTTTGAAATAGCATCTCTAAGCCAGGATCAGCAGCTCCCAGTTCCTTCATTAATAGAACTAAGGAATCGTAATTTCCTCGATCCGCTTCTTGCAGGCCACTAATGTATTTTTTTCGAATAGCTCCATTGCAAGAAAGACTGCTCGGCCATTTGGGATATGGACATCCCCATATGAGAAGACAACGGTCTGCAATTAATCTCGAAAATCGACCATTTCCATTTTCAAAAGGATGTATGAATACGAGACGATGATGAATGCGTGCGCTCTTTTCTACAAATGATAATTCAACAGGCGAATTGCGCCAAGATAAAACTTCTTCACTCAGCTCAGCAATTTTTGTACCAATCAGCCATGTCTTTACTCCAATCGAGGTCTGTTCTTTTCTCTGTTTATACTGCGGGGCGTTGAAATTTTGCGTTTTGAGCGCGTCAAAGCGCCTAAAATCAACGATCATAAGTGGCATTGTATTGGCTTAATA
>DAIDIM010000070.1 GCA_027459365.1 Chlamydiota bacterium | reverse complement strand
TTTTATAACCAACTAACATCCAATCTATTAAGAAATACTCTCAGACAATTAAAGAGCTTTTCCTGTTGAACTTCTCCAAAGCACCTCAATTTAACTGATTTTACGAGGTCTAGGGGGTCAACATCTACCATTATACTTCCGTTTTCTACTTTTTTTATTTGTGATTTTTTCTCTTAAAGTGAAATAATGAACTCGGGGCAGGTTCATGTTAGTGCAGTTCTTAAAAACACTTTGCGAGGAACTTTCGCTCCCAATTCCTATTCCGAATAAAGAAAAGGTGTTTGTTTTTCCGTTCAGTGATACGATTGTTGCTGAGTGTATCGATTTAGAGCCGGGAGTGGCTTTTTCTGCAAAGATTTGTGAGTGCCCGAAAAAGAAGAGAGAAGATTTGTTGATCTGGTTAATGCGGGCAAATTTACTAGGTCAGGGTACGGGCGGCTGCAGGATTGGTTTAGATAAAGATGAGAAAGTCTTGACTCTCTCTTTAGGCATACCGTATGAAATAGATTATCGACGTTTTAGAGAAAGATTCGAGGATTTTGTCAATTATGTCACTTATTGGCGCGAAGAGATCGAGAAATTTGAGGCAAGAGCATGACCGTTCTCATTGCTGAAGATGGGCCAAAGCCGGGGTTGGTTTTCAATCTAACGAAGGGCGATGAATGGATCATTGGCAGGTCGAATGATGTTGCAGATTTTATTATAGATGATAGTACCGTTTCACGAAAACATGCCAAGATCTCGAAGACAAAAGAGGGCTATTTCATTAAGAATTTTAGTAAGGTAAATCCGACTCTTGTCAATCTGGAAGAGGTGAAGGGAAATGTTTTGCTAAAAGAGGGCGATCGGATTCAGATTGGGGAGACCACTTTTCTTTTCACAAGTCAGGCGAAAAAAGGGAAACATCAGACCAATTACGATGATATTTTTGCAGAATTAAATGTGCCAGAAGAGGCTCCATCTGAGGGAACTTTGGAGGAAACGGTTCAGGCAAAGGGGCACAACCCAGAAGAGACTTCCTATGATACTGTTTTTGAAGATGTCTCCGATTCAGGTCAGGTTCCATTCAATCTTCCGGCCGATACTCCATACCTTTTGAAGGTGGTGTCAGGGCCAAATGCGGGCGCTGAAATTGGGATGGAAAAAGGGCATATCTACACTTTGGGAAAGGATCCCAAGAAGTGCGATATTTTGTTTCAGGATTTGTCGGTTTCACGAACGCACGCAAAGGTAACCATCACAGAAGATGGGGTGATTGAAATCGAGGATCTCGGTTCGCGCAATGGGACGGCGGTGAATGGGACTCCGATTGCGGGTTCGCATGTTGTGGGTCCTCAAGATCTTTTGTCATTGGGGACAACGGTTTTTCTGATCATCGACCGTTTTGCACCGCAAGAGACGATTGATGCTTCCATCCTTTCCCACACACCGCAAGAGGCTGCCATTGTCGAAGAGGCGAAAATCCTGGAACAGAAGGATTGGAAAAAAGAGCCGATCCCTTATAAGCATTTGATCATTGCAGGTTCAGTTGTCCTTATTTTCATGATCGCTTTTCTCTCATTCTTTTCCCTATTTAAAACACATGATGTGGAAGTTGCCCATAAGGATCACTCTGCTGAAATTAAAAAAGCGCTACAGGGCGACAAATTTTCCGATGTTGAATTTTCGTTCAATCCGGCAAGTGGGAAACTCTTTTTGGTCGGTCATGTCTTAACAGCGGTTGACTATCAAGAGATGCGCTATGCTTTGCATGCATTGCCTTATATCACAAGCATTGATGATGTGGTGGTGATTGATGAGGGCGTCTCGAAAATGATGAACGATCTGTTGAGCTCGCATCCTGAGTGGATGGGAATTTATGTCAGGGCAGTTCAACCGGGGAAATTTGTGATCTCTGGGTATTTGCAAAAGACCGAAGAACTGACTGCCCTTTCCGATTACATTACCCAAAATTTTCCCCATCTCGATCGGATGCAAAATACAGTTGTTGTAGAAGATAATTTGACAACAGAAATCCAGGGGTTGCTTACGCAGCACGGATTTACATCCGTGACGTTTAAACTGAGCAATGGAGATCTTGTTTTGACGGGCGTTTACTACGATAAAAAAGAAAAAGAATATGAAGAATTGATCAATTCTTTACGCCATCTCAGAGCGCTTATCTCTGTGAAAAATTTTGCCGTTCCCACCCATGAGAGTCGCGCGGCCATTGATTTAAGTACAAATTATAGTGTCAGCGGGGTAACGCTATTTGATCATAAAGGGATCAACGCTGTGATCAATGGAAAAATGTATACACTGAACAGCGAAATCAATGGGATGGAAATTACGAAAATCGAGGAGCAAACCATACTTCTTGAAAAAGATGGTGTAAAATATAGGATTGACTTTACCCTTTGAAAAATTGTAAAAAGATTATGGCCTGTAAATATGAGGTTTTATGTTCGGCTTAGAAAAACAACCTAGCGAAAAATTTGCTTTTGAACTTGAAAAAGAGATCAAAGGAAACCCAACTCGTCTTAAAGAAATCTTGGATAGCGTAGAGAAAAAAATCCAAGAAATTAAGCAGACGTTGCGCACTGGCGCAAATGAAAAAGATTTCGACCGACTTGGCATCTTACTTCATGGCTACACTTCAGTGCAAAAAGTATTAAAAAAAGCGACAAGATAAGGATCTGACATGACCAAACTTCCAGGGGTAACTCTCAGTTTTTCTTCCCTAATTTCTGCATATAAAAAACTCCAATCGGGACTCGTATCGCAAGTGAGAAGGCTTGCTGCAAACTCTAGTTCTGCAAATCCTGGCTCCTTCATTCTCGTTCAATTCCAAATGAGCCAAGTAACTCAGATTGGAGAATCGATTTCAAACTTAATTGCGCAGGTTAATTCGGTGATTAACCACGCAGTCCAAAACCAAAGGGTCCAATAAGGGGTAAATAATGAACTTGAAAAATTACAAGGAAGATTTCTTTTTAATGTTGGAGTCTGGATTTATCGCAGTAAATCTTACAGACGAAGACTCTGCTTTAAAACTGTTTCGCGCAGCAGAACTCTTAAATCCAGAAAATACACTCCCTCAAGTTGGTTTTGGATATTTACATCTTCATAAACTTGAACTTGCACAAGCAATCCGTCGGTTTGAAGATATTTTAAAGAAAGAGCCAAAAAACGAGATGGCCAAAGCGCTCCTTGGCATCTGCCTAAGCCTCAGTCCGCAACAGCTGAATAAGGGAGAAAAAGTTCTCGATGAAACGCTCAAATCTAAAGATCCGATGATTAAAAAATTGGCCGATACAGCGCTTGACTTTGTCGATAAGTTCGTCAAAACATCACCAGGTCCTGCATCTCAAAAAGGGAATACAACACCTTCAGCATCCAAAAAAGAGAAAAGATGACCTTCAGTCCAGATAGCAGCCCCAGCAGTATTACTCCCAGCAAAGCAGTCGAGCCGGCTGGGACGTCGCCTCAACCTGTCAAAGATTTTAAGCCCTTTATGGAAGGTGGGTCAAATCCAGCGCCTCAAGGACCCACTCCAATGAGCATCGCCCAAAGCCAAAACCCTCCACCTGCTACGGCACCGAGTATGGATACAATTGCTCAGCAATCGAAGACCATGCAAGACAGTCTTGGCAAAGTAGGCGATCAGCTTCAAACCCCAGATTTAAAGCTCAAAAGATCCCAAGCCCATCTTCTCAAAAATAAACTCTCCGACGCGCAAAGCTACATAAGGCAAGCAGGACAAAAAGTGGGGGTTGAATCTGAACCCATGACAATACCTAAAGGATCATCCCCGATTGGTCGCTTTATGGCCTATGTCAATGATGGACAAGACCAACTCGTACAAGTGCAATCACAACTCAAAAATATGGCGTCAAAAGGGCAACAAATCAATGCTGCAGATATGCTCGCTGTGACCGTGAAAATGAACTTAGCACAACAAGAAATTGAATACTCTTCAACATTGCTTGGGAAAGTTATTGACTCAATTAAACAAATTATGAACGTACAATTATGACAGGCGATAGTGGAAACAGGGGAAACAGTCGGGCTCCCCCCGCTGTCTCGGTCACGAATCGCATCTCTCATTACGCGAAAAACAACGCCAGGAATCGACTCCTATTGCAATGCATTAAGGATGAATGGAAAAAAATACATCTTTAGATAAACTTCTTAGCCACATCGAGGACATAGAATTAACAACTGTCCACGGGAGAATCACCGAAGTTGTCGGGATGCTCATCCGCGCCGTTGTCCCCCAAGTAAAAATGGGCGAAGTGTGTCTGATTAAACGGACGGGAGAGCCCCTTGCGGCTGAAGTTGTCGGATTTACAAAAGATGAGGTGATCCTATCTCCTCTCGGCGATATGCGCGGGATTGGACCATCGTCTGAGGTGATCCCTTTGCGCATGCCCATGCACATTAAAGTAGGGTCCGAACTTCTCGGTAGAGTTCTCAACGGCCTTGGACAACCCTTAGATATTGAGGAGAAAGGGCCGCTAAATCTAACTGAAACATACCCCATCATCAATACACCACCCGATCCGCTCAAAAGAATGCTCATTGATCAGCCAATCCCTGTCGGCGTGCGTGCCATCGACGGGGTCCTCTCCTGCGGGAAAGGGCAAAGAGTGGGCATTTTTGCAGCAGCAGGGGTTGGAAAATCGACCCTCCTTGGGATGATTGCCCGCAATGCCGTCGCCGACGTCAACGTGATCTCCCTCATTGGAGAGCGTGGCCGAGAAGTCCGCGAATTCCTCATCAATGATCTCGGTGAGGAAGGGATGAAGAAGTCGGTGATTATCGTCTCCACCTCGGATCAAGCAGCCCAAACCCGCCTCAACGCAGCCTATGTGGGAACCGCCATCGCCGAATACTTCCGCGACCAAGGCAAATCTGTCATCCTCATGATGGATTCCGTAACCCGTTATGCTAGAGCACTTAGAGAAATTGGCTTAGCTGCCGGAGAACCCCCCGCTAGAGCAGGCTACACTCCATCCGTTTTTGCCACCCTTCCCCGCCTCCTCGAACGTTCCGGGAACTCAGAAAAAGGGTCAATCACCGCCTTCTACACGATCCTGGTGGCAGGCGATGACCTCAACGAACCGGTCGCTGACGAAGTCCGTTCCATCCTCGATGGCCACATCGTCCTATCCTCCGACCTTGCCCGCCAGCACCATTACCCCGCCATCGACATCCTCGCCTCCGTCAGCCGTATCCTCCCCCAAATCGTCGACAAACAGCAGCTCCAGCTCATCAGCACCCTCCGCGAAGTGCTCTCCAATTACAAAAAGAACGAACTCCTCATCAAAATTGGCGAATACAAAGCCGGCACCGACAAGAACGCCGACTTTGCCCTCAAATACATCGACAAAGTGAACCGCTTCCTCAAGCAACAAATCGATGAAAAGCCCTCCTTAGCAGATACAGTCAAGCTACTAAAATCTTTATTCACGTAATAAACCTCTCTATAAATTACATAATTTTTCTTTCGGGCAATTTATGTACATATTGACCCCCTTGGTTAGTTCTAGGTAGTTCCATTTTTTGCCTAAATAGGGCGTCTAAATCGTACACAGGGAAGTTTAATGCCTTTGGAGAGGCATCGGGACGATCTTCCAGGAATATTT